>JBJOIB010000225.1:0-3988 GCA_046047375.1 Bacteroidota bacterium | reverse complement strand
GTGTATACTGTAAGACCCGGTGACTCCCTTTGGACTATAGCGAAGAAATTTCCTGGGGTGAGTGCAGAAGACATCATGGAATTCAACAATATCGACGATGATATACGCCCCGGGCAGAAACTAAAAATTCCACAAGCCAATGAATAAGGACGTATCACCATGGCGGGTCTTTTGGTCGCTTGCAATCGTTGGAGGTATTACCACCACCTTGGCCATGCTGTTTCCTGAAAACAACATTCAACTAGGCGATCTAACGCTGCGGTTTTACCGTCCATTCTTTCTTCCGCCCGATTCCAATAAAGTTGCAGGAATAGAAGACGCGGCTGATTTCTTAAGTGGCTACGATCAGTTGCTTGCTGAGGATTCGACTGCAGTTTTCCAGGACTCTGCGGTAGTGAAAGATGCGTTATTGGAAGAGCGAAGACAACTTTTGAAGATACAACGCGGTGCATCAGGCATTCAGAACCTCGATTTGTTTTTCCTCCGGGCTGAAGGGGCGCAATCGAAAGGAGAACATGTACGCGTTCTCCACTATGGTGATTCACAAATTGAAGGTGACCGCATCAGCCGGGATTTGCGCGACAAAATGCAGCAACTGTGGGGAGGATCAGGCCCTGGCTTGGTAACTCCGGTAGAAGTGGTGCCATCCTCGGCCATTATAAGCGAGGCAGGAAGTTCGTGGAAACGGCATACCATTTACGGTGCGGTAGATAAATCCATCAAACACCAACGGTACGGAATCATGGGATCTTTTGCGGATTTCGATACCGCTCAGTCAGGACCACACGCTTTGACTTTCAAACCCTCGGGAATGTCGTATGCGAAGGTTCGTCGTTTCTCGAAAGCCACCCTTTATTTCTCTACGCCCGGGAAAGGCACAACCATGACAGTGCTGCACAATGGAACTGAAATCGATAAACGCATATTACCAGATAGTTCTTGGTTTAAGCGCATGAGCTGGAGTTTGCCAAGTGAAACAGAAAATTTAGAACTGCGCTTCGAGGGCGGGGAAGCCGAATTATATGCATTAGCCCTCGACGGTGGTCCAGGCGTGCAACTAGACAATATCGGAATGCGAGGTGGATCTGGAACCATCTTCAAAAAAATCAATGGCAAACAATTCAGCTCACAACTGAGTGATCTCAATCCTGCCTTAATTCTACTGCAATTCGGCGGAAACACCGTTCCTTACGTTACCGACACCGTGGCTGCCGATAATTACGGCAATTGGATGAAGGCGCAAATCCTCTACATACGCAAGATTGTTCCGGAGGCTGCCATCATACTCATAGGCCCATCAGATATGGCGTACAAGGAAGGCGATAGCTTCGTCACCTATCCCTATCTGGTGCCGGTGAGAGACGCTTTGAAGCGCACCGCTCTTGAAACTGGGTGTGGATTCTGGGATATTTACGAGGCCATGGGTGGTCAGAATTCTATGTCTGCTTGGGTAGAGGCTGATCCTCCTCTCGCCGCCCCCGATTACGTGCATTTTAGTCCGGCAGGCGCCAAAAAGGTATCAAACCTGCTATTTAAAGCGCTGTCAGATGAGTACGAAGACTTCAAACGGCGCAAGGCCGATGCCGATGCCGATGTACCATTAGAAGGTGAGGATAAAAAAACGGAAAAAACACCTGAGCAGAAGCTATGAAAGTCCTACTAGCATTTATTCTTTTGTGTATTCCGGCATCTTATGGATTGCAGCCGAATTCCGTCCGTGTTGAAGGACAACAGACAAGTTATTCGTTCCTGCATTTGAACGCCAATAAAGTGCAGCACAGTTCCACCAGCACCTTCTCTGAGATATATCCCTTGCTGGATGAGGCATTCGCGGGCAAAAGAACCTTCAACATTTTACACATGGGAGGTTCACACGTGCAAGCGGGAGCCATCGGGTTTCATTTTCGCAGAATGCTTTCCGAAATCGAATGGAACATTGCGAACGAACGCGGCTATCTGTTCCCTTATCGTACAGCCGGAACAAATAGCACCCAAAACACACGATCTGAGGTCACAGGAGAATGGAAATCATTTCGATGTGCCAACAACAAAGAATCAGCCCATTGGGGTATGGGAGGCATGTCGTTGCAATCAACCACCGATAGTTCCACGTTGAAGATATGGACATGGAAACCCGATTCATCAGCCTATCGAGCCCATGAAGTGCGCTTGTTTTATCGCCTCAACGAGGCCTCCTTCGAGCCTGAATGGATTGGATCCGCGCTTCCTGTCACTTTCCGTACAGACTCAGCACTAGGCTGCAAAAGCTGGTGGTTCAACGAACCTGTAGACACCCTTCAATGGCGGTTTGTGCAAAAAGCATCCAACCAAACCGGAATCGAAATTCAAGGCTGTCAGATGCTCCGCAACGAACCCGGAATCACCTACAACGAAATTGGAGTCAACGGTGCCAGCACCGCCAGCTACTTGCGGTGTGTAGATTTCGAACGCCAACTACCCGCCATTACACCTGATTTGATGATCTTCGGCATAGGAATCAACGATGCACATGTGCCGCCATCAGACTTCTCTAAAAACGCCTACATAGCCCGTTACGATAGCTTAATTTCCGCGATTCGCCGCGTTAACCCAAAATGCCAGGTGCTCTTTCTGACCAACAACGATTCGTATTACAAAAAAAGACACCCTAACAAGAATGCTTTTGCTGTGCGCGAAGCCATGTTTGAACTCGCCAACAAGTGGCAAGGTGCAGTGTGGGATTTGTTTGAGATCATGGGAGGACTGAACGCTATTCAAGAGTGGGAACAAGCCGGATTAGCGCGAAAAGACTATATACACCTCACACGTGCAGGCTACTACCTGCAGTCAGAATTGCTGTTTCAGGCACTTATGAAAGACTATGGCTCTTACCTCCGTCAACAGAAGGCCGGTATGCGCAAAACCACTAACTCAGCTGATTGATGAACAACGCTTTATTCGCATTTTTCGATTTCAACGAGAAGAACCCCATTACCTTCATCAACCAGGAGTTCTGGGTTTTCTTTGGCGCCGTTATGCTGGTTTTCAGTATCGTGTACCCGAAAAGGGCCTTGCGCAATGCCTTTCTTTTCTTCGTGAGCTTGTTTTTCTATTGGAAAACATCCGGACATTTTTTCCTCATTCTACTTTTTTCTACCGTCACCGACTTTTACATCGGGCGCTTTATTCACAGCGCGCAGGATGCTCTGAAGCGAAAGCTGTGGTTGGCCGCCTCCATCACCTTGAATCTGGGCGTACTCATCTACTTCAAGTATGCCTATTTCTTCGCAGACTCGTTCAACCGCATTTTCGGCACTGCTTACCACCCCATCAACTACTTCGCTCAGGCGGCAAATGAAGCATTGGGAACCAGCTTTACAGTTGACCGTATTTTACTACCGGTTGGAATCTCCTTTTTCACCTTCCAAACCATGTCGTACGCCATCGATGTCTACAGAGGTCATCTGAAACCGGTGAAAAGCCTCCTCGACTTCGGGTTTTATGTGTCGTTTTTCCCGCAGCTGGTCGCAGGACCTATTGTGAGGGCTGCCGACTTTATTCCTCAGCTCTACGAGCCATACAAGCTGAGTCGACAACAATTTGGACTTGCGGTATTTTGGATCCTGAACGGACTGGTGAAAAAAGTGCTGTTGGCTGATTACCTGGCGTTGAACTTCGTAGACAGGGTGTTCTCTAATCCGGGATCATACACCGGTTTTGAAAACCTGATGGCCTTGTATGGGTATTCACTTCAGGTGTATGCCGACTTTTCCGGTTACACCGATATGGCTATTGGCGTAGCGCTCCTTATGGGTTTTCGCTTGCCATTGAATTTCAATTCGCCATACAAGGCGGATAGTGTTGCCAATTTTTGGAAGCGGTGGCACATATCGTTATCAACTTGGCTGAAAGACTATTTGTACATTCCTCTGGGCGGAAACCGGGGTGGTTCGCTATTCACCTACATCGCCATCGGCATCATTGCGTTTTTTGCTTACCTCATCAGCGG
>JBJOIB010000224.1:0-3518 GCA_046047375.1 Bacteroidota bacterium | reverse complement strand
AACTGCAGGTGGATTTTTATCATCTTTCAGAGTGAAGACGAGCCATCCATGATGGTTGGTTTGCACAATCAGTCCATCGTCTTTTCGTTGAAGTGAAAATGATACAGCCGCGCCTGATAGGTTGCATCCAAGTATTTCGGTTGTTTCGATATTATTCACTTTGAAATAAACCAATCCATCAAAACTTGGATTCGGATAAGCAGTGACGAATGGAGAAATTTCCTCAGGTGTGCTCAGATAGGTGACACAATCGGACTGCGTAGTGCATTCATTCAATGTTATCAATACTGCATAACTTCCCTCTGTTTCTGCAACGAAAGTTGGAGAAGAAGTGGTTGCAAGAACATTAAAATTATCGTTGCAGTCCAGCCACGAAAATGTACCCAACTCTTGTTGTGCCTGCAAAATATTGTCTGTTAAAACTAATTCATTCGAAAGTTGGGTGATTGATAAAATCAGAGTGATTACTGAATCGCATCCCGCAGCATTGGTTAATACGTGCGTGTAAATGCCAGAATTTTGCAAGGTTTGATCAAACCAGATGTACTCATCACAGGAAGCTATTTCGAGTTGAGAAGCACTGGATGCAAGTCGGGTAAACTCAAGTGTGATAGTAGAATCGCAACCTGCAGCATTGGGTAATATGTGGGTATAGGTACCAGAGTTTTGAAGGGTTTGATCAAACCAGATGTACTCATCACATGAAGCTATTTCGAGTTGAGAAGCACTGGATGCAAGTCGAGTGAACTCAAGTGTTATGGTAGAATCGCAACCTGCTGCATTGGGTAATATGTGAGTATAGGTTCCCGTGTTTTGCAAGGTTTGATTAAACCAATCTATTTCAGAACATGAGCTCAAACTTTGGTTAGACTCGGTTGGCTCGCAAGAGCTAGAACATATGGAAAGGAACATATCTTCTGTGCCATTCTCCGTTGCGTTTAGCTTAGTCACGCCCCCAATTTCTATAGCGTAACTAAAATTCCCACCCCAGCAATAAGTATTTTGAAAGACAGACACGGTAGAGGCGAAGCTATTCCACGGGCTTGTGGAAGACACCACACCATTAAAACTAAGACCAGAGGAGTTGATCTTCACGAGCATTGCATTGTATCCACCTCCTGAAACGAAGGAAGTGTTGGAACCGCCTATATTTAGGATGAGATTGTTGCTAAACGCTGTTGTTGCGAGTATCTCTCCATTTTGCAATGCCATAGATTGAGAGAAATCGACGCTTGAGCTTCCCCATGTTATACCATCTGAAAAAGCACCAGATGACGTTTCAAGTTTTATCAGCATTATGTCCGACGATCCATTTGATATCGAAGAATAAACGCCAGCTTGAGGGTTAAGGTCAATTGTTTCTGAAAATGTACCGAAAGAGAAAACGAAAACAACATTTTCGGTTACGTCGGACATCGAGTCTGCTCCTGTACCTCCCCAGGATCGAGCCCATTCGAATCCATTGATACTGTTCAGTTTTACGACAAAAGCATCTGTGTCTCCGGCAGAACTCAAATTGACCGTTGCACTTCCTGGGTTGAAATCCACAGTGCTAGTGTAGTAACCACAAATCAACGTGCCATTATCACTGGTGATCTTTACATTTAAACCGGTACAATTACCTGTTCCACTCAGCTTTCCTGCCCAAATGTAGTTTCCATCTATATCAAGCTTTAAAATAAAGGCGTCACCCGTCCCAGAAGCAACCAAATTTGCAGTACCGCTGCCGGGGTTGAAGTCGACTGTACCTTGGAATTCGCCTGTTATTACGATTTCATTTAGAGGGGAGTAGTCCATTTTGTAAGCAACATCAATTCCCACACCTCCAATTTTCTTTGCCCAAATAAGACTTCCGGACGCATCGTATTTTGCTATAAAAATATCCGTTGTTCCCGAAGATGTTAAATTGGTTGTTCCGGCACCTGGATTAAAATCGACGGTACCTTCAAAATATCCGCAGATGATCAAATTACCATCGTGATCTAAGGTCATACCATAGGCACGGTCTGTTCCTGTTGAACCAATTCGATTAGCCCACGAAAAATTCCCTGCGGTATCTATACGGGAGATAAAAATATCTCTTGAGCCACCACTCGAAGATAGCAGACTGATGCCTGCACCTGGATTAAAATCAACCGTTCCGGCAAAGCTTCCAGTATAGAATATGTCGGTGCTATTTGCCAGAATAGCATCTTGCAAATATTCGTCATTGTTGCCGCCGATAGAAAATAACCCGCAATCTTGTCCATAAGTCGAAGAAAAAAGGAACATTAAAGGACAAACGAGGCTGAAAAAATTAAAGTTTTTGTGGAATAACATGAATAAAATGGTTGAATTGCACGAAAATAGATTAAAAAACGACTTTTCTAAAATGCATCATGTTAACGAACAATAGTAGGTTCATTAACTTTTAGAAAATACCTTTTTTCAGGTATATCAAACCGATAGCATACTCTCTAATTTGCTGTCAAGTAAGAATTATATGAAAAGCGAAACACTTTCTCTTAGCCCCATTCTCCAAGAAATCGAGCAATTAAAATCGGCTCATAAGCTAATTTCTGAAGTTTATATACCCAAGATAGAACAGTATCTATTAGGGATGTCAGGTGCGGGATTAGTTACAGATGCAAAGATTGAGGTTTGTATATATTGGTTTCAACGATTTGCTTATGATCTGGAGAGCCATTTCTCATTCGAAGAACAGGAGTTGTTTGAAGCAATAGCGCGTTCTGAATCCTCTATCAGTAAAGAGGGGAGGTACTTTTTGGAGAATCATGAAAATCATGAGAGACGTTTGCAACTGTTGCTCCGAGTTATGCGGGAAGAGTTTACTTTTTTTTCAGGTGATTTGGCCTATCAACTTGTACTTTCAAGTTTGAATGACTTGTCAAAAAGTTTGCTTGAACATGCCGAACGAGAGCATGAGCTTTTTTCAAAGTTGTAGAGAAATGGTGTTTAACGAGTGGCTTTTTTCAGTATCTTCGATGTACTGAGAATTCTATGAAGAAAGCTTTAACCACTGCGGCATCGGTTCTATGGGCATCGATGCTATTTTCACAATTGGTGATTAACGAAGGGAGCAATCGAAACTTTTCGACTATACTCGACGAGAACGAAGAAGCGGGAGATTGGATTGAGTTGTACAATCCGGGACCCAATGCCATCAATTTAAATGGATGGTCGTTAAGTGATGATGTTTCATTGCAAGATCAATGGACGTTTTCGAATTACACCCTGGAGTCTGGTCAATTCCTGTTGATTTTTTGCAGTGGAAAAGACCGTTACTTCAGTAATCCATTTGTAGATGTTCTCTACGAAACAGAATTTACACCCACTACAGGATGGAATGAACACGAGTTCGATACACCTTATTATTGGGATGGTACTTCCGACTTGATTGTTAACACCTGTTCCTACAGCAATTCGGGCTATATCACAAACTCTTCGTTTTTTCAAACCGAAACGAGCTATATTTCTACAGTAGTTAACTACCAAGACGGAAGTGATGCATCATGTTC
>JBJOIB010000223.1:0-3829 GCA_046047375.1 Bacteroidota bacterium | reverse complement strand
TGGCGATGGAGAATACACTGAGGTCTTTGGAGCTAACAAAGTCTTTACCGAGCATGAATTCGTTTTCGCCGTTGAATTCGATGGCTGCACGGCCATTGATGGCGTTGAGTCGCAAAGTCGGACGATCGTCAAGGGTATCTTGAGTGGCAGCGTGTTGACCAAGTAAAACATCTCCCCATCGCTGTACCTTATCGCCATCGGCTGAAACCGGTGTATTGCCGTTGATATCCTCATAAACCTCACGGTCAGCACGCATCCAAATCGTGATCTCACTGCTCTCCCCTACACCGCCGGGGCCGTAAATACCCATGGTTTCGGGAGCAGGCTTATACAACACTTTTAAGGTATCACTTTGCAAGGTGGGTAGACCATTTTGGTCGATGGCAGCGTTGTTTTGAATCACCATGGTAATCAATCCATAAGCCGACGGCACTACTTCAATGGCGTATAAGTCGGGACCTCCTGAAACAGTGCTAATCGTGGCGTTCACTACTTCGATATCTGCTGCATTAAAATCAGAAACGCTCACATTGTTCAGGTTTCTGTAGAAGCCGGCTTCTAAATTGAATGTACCAAATACCTCGGGAGAGTTGTCTTCTGTTTTCAACCAGGCTGTTGCCGGATAGGTATAGGTTTCGGCATCGAACACATCAGACTCCCACAAGCCCCTTCCATAGGTTGATGCCCGAAGGCGATGATCTGAGATCGATGCGCCGTAGTACATTTCGATTTCAGTAACACGAGAGTTGGTAGGCAAGCCATTGCTGAAAGGAATCCAATCTGTCATATCGGCATTTTTGAAATAGATGCCCATGTCTGTACCCACGTACAAGCCTTCATTCGATGTTGTGTCGTAACAGATGGTATTGATGGTGACTCCGGGTAAACTCTCAGTAGCCATTTCTGTCCACGAATTACCTGCATCCTCTGACTTCCAAACCCTATTGTTAAATCCGAGATACATGATAGCCGAATCCGTTGGGTGCGATTCCAAAGCTGTTACCGGAACTTGGGTAAAGGGAAGAAGATTGCTTAAATCGGTCCAAACCGGTTCGTCTGCAAGCGCATTATCACATCTGAACAGCCTGCGTGTTCCTTCACTCGCATAAATGATGTTAGAATCCGCCCGATGTTGTATAAGCTGATTCATGTTGGTAAGGTTGTTACCACCGAGGTTGTTGGAAATACGTTCCCAAACGATTTGATCTCTGTCAGGGTGTTTGATGTTCTTGGTTCTCCACACATTCTTCAATCCCGCAAACATTACGTTTTCGTTGTGTTTGGAGATCAACCACGGTGTTTTCCACGCACCCTCCTCATCGATTCCCAATTGGTCTAAACCGCATATTTGCTGTCCATAAAAATCAGGTGACGTGCGATATACACGTCCGTAATACAACGATGTATATCGCCAAGCAGGATCTACTGGATCATATTGACATTCAAATCCATCTCCCCCTCCTACATCTGTCCAGCGCACACCATTGAACTCCATGGTGCCGTTGTCTTGATAGCCTGAAACGGCGATGTTGGCTTCGTGAGGAGATTGACCAAAGGCATAGATCTGTCCGGCCACAATACCATGCGAAATATCCACCCAGTTGCTGTTATTCACAAACTTGTACACCCCACCATCGTTACACAAATACAGTTGGTCATTGTGTGGATTGAATTCGCACCAATGTTGGTCCACATGCAGGTAGCTGTTCTGAATATCCAACCAAGTAGCACCACCGTCATCACTGCGTTTCATGCGAATTCCACCTACGTAAATTCGGTTTGGATTGACCGGGTCAGCATCGAGACATAGGTCATACCATGCTTGTCCACCTTCATCATCTCCTGAGGCCGACCAGCCCATGATATTGGGAGAATCCGACATGGTTTCAAAGCTTGCTCCCGAATCGGTAGATCGGTATAAAAAACGGAATTCGTAGGTTGTTGTAGATATTACATACACCAATTCTGGATTGGCTTCAGTAACAGCAATGGCCATGCGTGTTGCTGATTGAATTCCGTCGGTAACATATTCGAAAGAAGCTCCCCCATCGGTGCTGCGGAAAAACCGGCCGTTTCCAGTAGCATATACGATGGAAGGATCGCCCGGTTTGAAATGTAAGTCTTTATAGTTCATGGTGTTGCTCACCAAATCCCAGGTGTCTGCTCCATCTAAGGAACGAAAAACGCCTTGGTTGGTAGCAGCAAAAACCATGTTCGGATCATTGGGATTTACGAGCATGGCACCCACAGTGCGGTTTTCCATTCCTGTGTTTGCCGGTTCCCATGTAATTCCACCATCTACTGAACGAAAAACGCCCATTCCGGGAGCATCAGCCGCGTCGCGGTCGCCTGTTCCTATGTAGACGATATCTGGATTGACGGGATTAAAAACAATGGCAGAAACCCCAAGAGTAGGCAGGTCATCGGTATTTGATTCCCAGCTCAGTCCATCATCATAGCTTCTCCAAAGTCCACCTGAAGGCGTGCCTACAAACAAGGTGTTAGGGTCTGTAGGGTGAAAAGCGATGTGATTGCAGCGGCCCACTCCGGGAATGTCGAGTCTGGACGTTTGATCGTCCAAAATAGGACCCAAAGGCATCCAGTTTCCTGCTTCACTGCGTTGATTTCGCAAGTTTAGAACATCATCGTGCGACCTCAGCACATCAGCACCAGCCGGAACTTTACCATCCGCGCTGATGCGCGATTCCATGAGCGCCTCCCAGCGTTTGAAAGGTTTCCAACCGCATCCGGGTGTGATTTCCCTTCCTTCCCAGTGGTCATTGAAAATGGTTCGAACCTCGTCTAACGTGAGCGATGGATCTTGCATTAGGGTGGTCCAATCAGGATCTTCGTTTTGTTGTGCTTGCAGCGAGCCGGCCAGCAAGAGCATGGCCGAAAAGAACATATATTTAGGCATACGGTTTATTTCGAGTTGCCTAAAATAAGTCAGAAAAGAACGTAAAGGTTCGTAGATGCAACCTTATTCTTTGATTCTCATCCTAATCCCTGTAGTACAGAAAGTAGTACGCTTCCACATTGTCTAGGTAAACACCGTCAAACCCGGCATCAATTATTTTGTGCGTGTATGAGTCGTCATTTCCGAAAATGATTTCTTGCCATGTTTTGTTCCAGAACTTCACCCAAAACTCGTCGGGATAGCCGTCATATCGGCGTTTTAGCCAATTTGGACAATGCAGAAACCACGATTTCTTCCAATAGTACCGATAGTTTTCTGCGCTTCCTATACTCATGTAAGCTATTGCCAGTCTGGATGCTCCATTGGCCTTCGTTTTTAATCGATTCACTTGTGATGATGTTAGAGGTTCATCACCGAAAAAAAGATCTACTAACACCAAATCATAATTGGTGCTTTCGATGGCCTGAATCATTGCTTCAGCGTCACCAAATCCTTCATTTCCAATGAGGTATAAGTAGTTATGGATATCACTCAGCGAGGTAATGTTCAGATCGTTTTCATTGTAGACGGTTGAAGGGATAGAAAGGTAGTCGTAATTACCGGGAAGACGCGGAAAAGGAATAAAACCTTCATCATTGTTGGTGTTAACACAGTTATCCCATTGAGAGGTAGCTCCAAGCACATCCGACACCAATATGGTTTCCGAATCGCCAATTTCTCGCAACATATCTAAACGGTAGTGGTCAGTTTCAGCTCCTTCATTGTAAAACAGTTCTTCAATACCAAAGCCATCAATGGTGGCCAAAAAATCCGTTTTCAAAGGATTGTCTGGATTGCCTTCTTCGTAAGCTAACTCAGGGCCGTTTTGAGGAATGACAATAAAATCAGGATCGAAACCTCGCGCGTAAGAAG
>JBJOIB010000222.1:0-10593 GCA_046047375.1 Bacteroidota bacterium | reverse complement strand
ACATGGACTGCTAGCGAGGTGATTGAAGAGGGCAACTGTCCGAACAACTACACCATCGTTCGTACATACAACGTAGTAGATGCTTGTGGCAACACGAACTCTGCTGTTCAGTACATCACAGTACAAGACACTACAGCTCCTGAGTTTGTATTCGTAGCCGAAGACGTAACCATTGAGTGTGATCAGGAAATTCCTGCTCCTGCTGCTGAGGCAATCGACAATTGCAGTTCTGTAACTATTACTACTTCTGAAGTTATTGAAGAAGGTGAGTGTGCAAATAGCTACACCATTGTTCGCACATATACAGCTACGGATGCTTGCGGAAATAGCTCAACAGAAGTTCAGAACATTGTTCTTGAAGACACCACTGCACCGGTATTCGATGCATATGTGATATTCCAAGAGATTCCATGTGATATGATGTTGGACTTCCCACCGTTGACAGCAACTGATAACTGTGGAGAGGTTACCGTAACATGCACATATACGCCTGTTTCAGGTGGGTGCGCAGGAAATATTATCCGCGACTGTGTTGCGGTTGATGCATGCGGGAACACGACTTACGCTCAGCAAATCTTCTTGCTTGTAGACCAAGTGGCTCCGGAATTTGTAGAAGTACCTGCGAACTATTCAGTTGAATGTGGAACAGAAGTACCGGCATGTTCACCATCAGATGTTGTTGTTGAAGATAACTGCACCGATGTTGAAGTATCATGCGGCGATGAAATCGTAGAAGGTGACTGCGCTGCTGAGTATACTATCTTGCGTACTTACACAGCTGAAGACAACTGCGGAAACGTAGCAACTTACACCCAGACCATCAGCGTTGTTGATACAACTGCTCCTGAGTTTGAAATGATCGGAGAAGATGCAACCATCGAATGTGATCAAGACGTTCCAGCTGCTGAAGCTTACGTTTATGACAACTGTTCAGAAGTATCTTGGACGTCTTCAGACGCAACTGTGGCTGGTGAGTGTGCTAACGAATACACTATCGTTCGTACCTATGTTGCAACTGACGCTTGTGGAAACACTGCATCTGCAACTCAAACCATCTCTGTAGTTGACACAACTGCTCCTGTGTTTGTGTCTGTAGCAGAGGATGTAACGATTGAGTGTGATCAGGAACTTCCAGCTCCTGCTGCAGAGGTAACTGACAACTGTGGCGATGCTACATGGACAGTATCTGCTGTAACAACACCAGGACAGTGTGCTAATGCGTACATCATGACCCGCACCTATGTGGCAACTGATGCTTGTGGTAACACTGAAACAGCGACACAAACAATCACTGTGATTGACACAACAGCACCTGAGATTGTTGCAATCGGTGCTGATGCGACGGTTGAATGCGATGCTGAAATTCCTGCACCTGAAGCAATCGTTCAAGACAACTGCGGAGACGCTTCGTGGGAAGTAGAGGAAAGCACCTTAGCTGGTGATTGTGCCAATGAGTACACCTTGGTGCGTACTTACACAGCAATGGATGCATGTGGCAATACAGCAACTGCGGTTCAAACCATCTTGGTCGTTGACAATACAGCTCCAGAATTCTCATTTGTAGCACCTAATGCAACCATTCAGTGCAATGATGAAATTCCAGCTCCAGCTGCCCAAGTGACTGACAACTGTGGTGAAGCATCTTGGACTGTTTCAACCGAAACCATCGAAGGAGGATGTCCAAATAACTACACCCTTGTTCGTACTTATGTTGCAACTGATGCTTGTGGAAACACAACTGAGGCGCAGCAGACCATTGAAATCATCGACAGTATAGCTCCTGAGTTTACATACGTAGCACCTTCTGAGACCATTGAATGTACTGTAATGGTTCAATCTCCATCTGCTACAGCCTCAGACAACTGCGATGACATGGTTGATATTTCGGTATTCGAAGAAACAATACCGGGTTCTTGTCCTCAGGAATACACCATTGTACGCACGTATACAGCAACAGACAACTGTGGGAATTCAACTACAACAACTCAAACCATTCAGGTTGTAGACACTACAGCTCCGATTTTCTCAAGCGTTCCTATGTCGATGGAAATCAGCTGTGATGAGGAATTGCCGACTACCATGGCAACAGCTTCAGATAACTGCGGTGCGGTAAGCATTGAGTTTACAGATGCCCTGATTTCTGGTGATTGTCCGAATGCGTATACAGTTGTTCGCATGTGGGTTGCAACTGACGAATGCGGAAACGCTTCATCTGCCGAAACCGAATATTACGTATATGACGACCAAGCTCCAGTATTTACAACAGTGCTAGAGAATGTTTCAGTTGAGTGCGCTGAGGAA
This sequence comes from Bacteroidota bacterium, assembly GCA_046047375.1. Taxonomy (GTDB): domain Bacteria; phylum Bacteroidota; class Bacteroidia; order Flavobacteriales_D; family Sanyastnellaceae; genus RI-182. The sequence goes on along the minus strand of JBJOIB010000222.1, from coordinate 8,292 downwards.
GTGCCTGCACAGCCTGAAGTTGAAGCGACGGACAATTGCAGTGATGTTACAATTAGCATGACAAGCTCTATTCAAATGGATGATTGCGGAAATTACTTCGCAACCTATACGTATACTGCTGTGGACGCTTGTGGAAACGAGGCTACGCCGATTTTCTACACAGTAACTGTGCTTGATGAGACAGCTCCAACTTTTGATCAAGAGCTTCCTGCATCATTGGTAATTGATTGTGAGGCTGAAGTACCTGCGGCAGCAGAGTGCACAGCTACTGACAATTGTTCAGGTGAGGTAGAAGTTACATTTGAAGAAGTTATTGTAGGTGATCTCCCTGCGGAGGGCAGTTCTGCTGATTGTTTAGCGATGACACCTGAAGCATTTGAAGAAGGTGAAACATGCAATGGATTTGATCCATGGAGTTTGATTTTGTTCGATTTCGATAACAGTGAAGCAGTTCTTTACAGTGCAATGGAAGTAAATTTTGTGGAGTACCCAGATGGTACAGCAACACTAACAGGTACTGTAGTTCGCAACGATGACCCAACTCGTGGGTGGTTCATCAATGCTAGCTTCGCAAATGCTATGGATTGGAACGAATGGTCAACACAGGCCTTCCCAACAGGTTATAAAGACGATTGCAACCTTGCTTCGGCTACATACCAAGATTGGATTTACTACATCATGCAGTCTGGCGCAACGCTAACAGGTTGGGGAGCAAACGAGGGTTCTACTTTGAACATCGCTCACGCACCTAGCAACTACTACTATGGATACCAGGTGGGTGTTGGTGCTAACAACGTGAACAACAACTACGGATCAGGCGGCTGGTTCACATTCACTGGTATTTACAATGGTGAAGAGGTAAGTGGAGCAGGAGATTTTGCGTTCGATCACGATTGTTGTCCTAGGTACAGCATTGAGCGCACTTGGTGTGCGTCTGATTGCTCAGGCAACGAAACGTGCTTCACCCAAGTGATCAGCTTCGAAGACCTTGGTTTAACACCTCCGGTTGTTGGTGGTGACTACGCGCCTGTGCAGGTTGAAAAAGGTCAGGACTTTGTTTTGACGAAAGTTCAACCGAATCCAGCTGTTGACAATGCCATTATCGAATTCTACAGTGATAAGAACAATACTGTTGTTCTTGAAGTGCTAGATATGAATGGTCGCAAGGTTGCTGGCTTGTTTAGCGGCACTGTGATCAAAGGTCAAACTTATCGTTTCAATGTGGATGCTTCTTCACTACAAAGCGGCATTTACATGGTTCGGTTGGCATCTGCAAGCCAGTCTGATTACACCCGTCTAGTGGTATCGAGATAAGCTTAGTATAACTCTTGGAAAAGGCGTTCTTAGGGACGCCTTTTTCTTTTTCCACAGGTCATCAGGAAATATGCTTCTTTGCTAACTTGCAAGACTCATTATGTCAGGACTTGCCACATTTGTTGACGTTATCATTCCGATAGCTATACCGAATATTCTCACCTATCGGGTTCCTCGGGAGTTGGAGACTTTGGTTGTTTCCGGAATGCGCATTTTAGTGCCGCTAGGAAAGAATAAAGTGCAAACGGCTGTGGTGTTAAAGGTTCATGGGGAACCGCCGAAAGCGTATGAAGCCAAGTACATCGATTCTGTTTTGGACGATGTGCCTGTTGTGTCACCTCAACAGCTTCGTTTTTGGCTGTGGATGGCAGATTATTACATGTGTTCAGTGGGAGAAGTGGCAGCATCCGCCTTACCGGCGGGATTGAAGTTGGCAAGTGAGACCAAACTTGTACTTCAGGTGGGGTATAGGGAGTTGGATATGTCGGCGTTGACAGATCGAGAGTTTCTCCTCATCGAGGCATTGGAGGTAAAAGGAGAACTGGAAATCAAGGATGTGGCTGAATTGACCGGGCTTAAGACAGTTCAGCCCATTATTAAAAAATTGATCGACAAAGGGTTTGTAACAACGCTGGAGGAGCTGAAAGAGAGGTATACGCCTAAAACTGCTGATTTTGTTTTGCTTTCCGATCAGTATAAGGATGAAAGTCAATTGAATGGACTTATTGATGAATTGGAGCGACGTGCACCCAAGCAGTTGGATTTGCTTTTCGCCTATTTTTCGGATGACCCACAGCGAGTTGGAGTTGATAAAATTCAACTACAGAAAAAAGCGGGTGTTGATGCTGCTGTGACCAGAAAAATGGTTGATAAAGGGGTTTTTATCCTTGAAAGCCGCATCGTTGATCGCATGCCTAAATTCGATGGTTCTATAGAACAAGCAAAGGAATTGAATGAGGATCAACTTAGGGCGCTTCGCGAGATTCAGCATTGTTTTGCGGAAGATGAGATTTGTTTATTGCATGGTGTTACCGGCTCGGGCAAAACCGAAGTGTACGTTCAGTTGATAAAAGAAGCCTTGGCCTTGGGGAAGCAGGTTCTTTACTTGCTTCCGGAAATTGCACTTACTACTCAGCTCATTCAGCGATTGCGCCTTCACTTTGGCGATACCGTTGGTGTTTATCATTCGAAATTCAACACCCATGAACGTCTTGAGACCTGGAGAAAAGTGATGCTCAACGATGGATGCCGCATCATCATTGGGGCGCGGTCAGCCCTGTTTCTTCCATTTCGCGATTTGGGTTTGGTGATTGTAGATGAAGAACATGAATCAAGTTTCAAACAATACGACCCTGCGCCTCGTTACCAAGGGCGGGATGCGGCCATTGTTTTAGCGAAATTGTACAAGGCACATGTGCTGTTAGGCAGCGCAACTCCTTCGATTGAGTCTTATTTCAATGCTACTCAAGGGAGGTACGGACTTGTATCGCTTCATAAACGATATGGAGATATGGTTATGCCTGAGGTACAGTGCGCTGATGTGCGAAAGGAAACCAAGAAAAGGACCATGCGGTCTCATTTCACCTCTTTCTTGATTCAGGAGATGGAGGTGGCATTGAAGGCGGAAAAACAGATCATTCTTTTTCAGAATAGACGTGGTTACGCGCCATTGTGGCAATGCAAAACATGCGGTGAAGTTCCTCAATGCACCCGATGTGATGTTAGTTTGACGTATCACAAAAAAGAACACAAGTTATCTTGTCACTATTGTGGCTTTGTTCAACCTCCACCTGGAAAGTGCCATGTTTGTGGAAGCTATGATTTGCGTTCTGTTGGATTCGGCACGGAAAAGATCGAAGAGGATTTAGCGGCCCTGTTTCCAAAGGCAAAAATCGCACGAATGGATTTGGATACGACGCGGTCGAAAAATGCGTATCAGAACATTCTCAGCGATTTTGATAATGGTGACATCGATATTTTGGTGGGTACACAAATGGTTACAAAAGGGTTAGATTTTGAGCACGTTTCCTTGGTTGGGATATTAAATGCCGATCAAATGTTGCACTTTCCTGACTTTAGAAGTTTCGAACGCGGATTTCAACTGATGACGCAAGTTGCAGGAAGAGCAGGCAGGAAGCACGAACGCGGAAAGGTGATTATTCAAACCTATCAACCAGATCACACCATCGTACAACATGTTATGAATCATGACTACCTGGCGATGTATCAGCAGGAATTGAATGAGCGACGAACTTATTTTTATCCGCCATTTTGGCGATTGATTCGAATCAATTTACGCCACAAGGAGGAGGAACAGTTGATTCAGGGGACAGGTGAACTCGCGTCTATGTTGCGGGAGAAATTTGGAGATCGGTTGATTGGGCCTGAAAAACCATATGTTTCAAGGATTAATAACCTGTATCACCGCAACTTACTGTTAAAATTGGAGCGTGACGCATCGACCATCAAGGCCAAAGAAGTGCTACGGGGAGTGATTGCCGAATTTCAAGGAAACGCTGATCGACGTGCGATTCGGTTGATTCTCGATGTCGATCCAATGTAGTTTTATCTGCTTCCGAAGATACTGCTTCCCAAACGTATCATGTTGCTTCCCTCTTCAATCGCAATGGTGTAATCACCGCTCATACCCATCGAAAGGGTATCGAAGACGCTGAAACACTGTTTTTCATTAACCGTAACAAAAAGACGTTTCAAATGGCGAAATTCATTTCGAATGACCTCGGTATCTTGCGTGAAAGAAGCCATACCCATCAGTCCGCGAACGCGAATGTTCGGATACTGATCACTTGTAAATGTGGAGGCAAATTGAATTAATTCGGTATCGCTAAAGCCAAATTTTGTTTCTTCTTGAGCAATATGTACCTGAAGGAGAACATCGATGATTCGATTCACTTGTCTTGCTCGTTTATTTACTTCATCCAGTAATTTTTCGCTGTCGATGGCGTGGATCATGCTCACAAACGGAACAACGAACTTTACTTTGTTGGTTTGCAAATGTCCGATAAGGTGCCATGAAATATCTTTGGGCAGTTCTTCAGCCTTAGCGACCAATTCCTGCACTTTATTCTCCCCAAATGTGCGATGTCCTGTTTCATAGGCGGCGCTAATAGCTTGAGCAGGATGAGTTTTGCTCACCGCAACCAGAGTGACATGCGCAGGAATTGTTCCTTTGATTTGTAGAAGATTCGATTGGATTTCGTTGGCAGAAGCGGTCATAGTGAGTTAAATTCATAGATGGTGAGGCCGCTGCGCAGTTTTGGTTCAATCCAAGTGCTCTTTGGGGGCATGGTGCGACCTTGATCTGAGATGAGTTTTAGCTGATCAAACGGAACAGGGTGAAGTAGGAATGCACATGCAAATTTTCCGCTGTCAACCAACTTCACGATGGCATCTGTTCCAGTTGTTTCAGGTTCGAATGAAATGCGTGAATCATTTCTTAGATCTGAAATACCAAGAATTGGTTTCAAAACTTGATCTGTTAGCCAATCAGCATCAGGTAATTCGAGGTGTACTGAGGGACTAAAATCGAGGCGGTACCATTTCTTTTGCAGGTAGATATCTATTGTACCCACCTTTGGGAGTTGAGATTTTGCTACTAGTGGCGTCACTTCGGCAACAAGGCTCAGCTGGCTGAGGAAATCATCGGCGCTCAACGCGCCCAAGGATTTTACAAGTCGATGATAACCATGGATAACCAAAGCTGACGCCGGAATGATATACGACATGAAGTAATCAGCATTTCCGAGCGGTCTACCGTCGACTTGTCTTCTCTGTGCCAACAAGGCTGAAGAGGCGCTCCGGTGATGCCCGTCTGCTATGTATAGCGCGCGGAGCGTTCTAAAGTGGCTTTCGATAGTTGTGATTGAAAACGCATCTGAAATAGGCCACAATTGATGAAGAACTTTATCAGCGGTCCTGAAGTTGTAGTCAGGCGTTGAAGTTCGAACATGCTGATAAAAGGCGTTTAGTTCAGGGATGTCGTTGTGGCACAGTAGAATTGGTTCTGCGTTGAAATTGGTGGTATCTAGGTAGTCGCAAAAAAGTTCTTCCCTTTTTTGAAGAGTTTGCTCGTGGATTTTTATTTTCCCTTGCAAGTAGTCGTTCACGCTAACACCTGCTATGATACCTGTGCAGTCAAGGCCGTCTTTCGATTGTCTGTAAATGTAGTAAGCAGGCTTTTCTTCCAGGATCAAATTTCCTTCTGATACAAACTCATCAAAACGCTTACGCACCTTTTGAAAGCGCTCAGTGCTGCCTGGTTCGGAAGGTTGTTCTTCTTCGAAATCAGGGTGAATGATATGAATGAAGCTGTAGGGGTTGTATCGGAGTTTGTCTTTCAGTTGCTCATCGGAATAGGTGACATAGGATCTGGATGCCACAAGGTGCACAAGCTCAGCAGGTGGACGATAAGCGCGAAAGGGTTTGATAGTAGACATGAAGGACCTCGTTATATTTTACAAAGTAAAGCAGAAGTACGCTTTGTTCATAGAGCAATGCGCGTGAAAAGCAAAAAGACGAAATTTGAGTAGTTCTACCTATACCCAGAAGTATATTTGGGTGTAATATTGCTCTGTAACCATGCCGAATTATCCTATTGCAGTCATCCTATTAACTCTCTCCATAGGAGTATGGGTTTCAGCCTGCGCAACAGAGGGAGAGGACTTAAGAAAGCTACTCGACCAGGCAGCACTGTTGCGTCAGGCTGATCCTGACTCTGCTATAAAAGTATTAAAGCTTGCTGAAAAGCCGGATATAGAAGACGAATCAGTTGCATTTTTTGAGGTCTTGCACAATTTAGGAGTGTTCTACGACCAAAAGAATATGTACGCAGACGCTTTGTTCTACCTCGACAGTGCTGAGAACGTGGCGAGTCGTTTAAAGGACAACATTCTTCTAGCGCGATCTTACAATTCACTCGGTGTTGTAAACCTCCATAAAGGTCTGTATGTAAAAGCCATGGAGAATTTTATTCGCACCATGGAGCTTCCTACTGGTGAAGCAGGTTTTGAACTTCGAATAACAGCCAACACCAATGCCGGACATGTTTCGTTTTATCAAGGTCACTTCGAAGAGGCTAAGAAATATTATGAGGCTTCGTTGGACATGGCTAAATCAAGAGGTGATTCGTTGCAGATAAGCACAGCATTGTCGCACATTGCTCTGGTCTATCAGCAAACAGAAGACTATGATAAAGCGCTGAAAATCAATGGAGAGGCATTGGAGTATTACAATGTAGATAGGCTGGGTAATTCGCTTCAATTGGCCACCTTGTATCAGAATTTGGGCATCATTTATAAAAATGTAGGAAAGCTGGATGTATCGAGCGGATACTTTCAGAAATCGATAGATGTATATGACCAGATGGATAATCCGGAAGGGATGGCTCAAACCTATGTTAACCGCTCACTCATGTGGATTGAGAATGGTAATCCGAGCAGAGGTATCACAGAATTGCGGAGCGCTTTGGCAATTTGTGAGCGAATTGGATCGATCGAGGGTCAATATTACTCGCATCAAGCTATGGCCGATGCATTTGAGCGTTTGAACCAGGCTGATTCAGCTCTGATCCACTTCAAGCGCTTTCATGAGCTCGGGGAGGAGATGTTCAGTTTACAAACCGACAATCAAATCAATGAATTACGCACTCGATTTGAGACGGCAGAGAAGGAAAAGCACATTGCGGTTTTGGAAATGGAGCGAGAGGTTCAAGAAGCTGAGATTCAGCGGCGAGATAGTGCCATTGAGCGCCTGTGGTTGATTTTTGGAAGTGGTTTGTTGGTTATAGCGCTAGTTTTTATTGTGTTCTTTATCTATCGAAGGAACCAGGATTTACAGCGCAAGCGCGATCGGCAGAAGCTTTTTGCTGAAGAAATGATACGTTGGCAGGAAGCAGAGCGGAAGCGTGTGGCTGGTGAGTTGCATGATGGAATAGGTCAAAGTTTGGTGATGGTGAAAAATCACCTTCAGAAATTGCGTACCTCAGCAGATTTCGATGTTTCAACCGATACTACCTTGAACAAGGTTGAAACAGCCGTTTCAGATACCATTCAGGAAGTTCGGCAAATCAGTTACTCTCTGCGGCCTTTTCAATTGGAAATTTTCGGTCTCGAGGGCAGTATCGCTGAGATGATTAAAGACATAGAAGAGGCCAGCGGCTTGAGGATTCAACGATCGTTGGAAGGACTTGATGGCGCTTTCAAGCAAGACCTTGAGATACATATTTTCAGAATTTTCCAGGAAACGCTTCAGAATATTATAAAGCACGCAAAGGCTTCCATCATACATTGTGAAGTGCATTCAACAGAAAGCCAAGTGCGAATTGTGATCTCCGACAATGGAATAGGTTTTGACGTTCAGCGAATGCTCAAACATGCATACGGATTTGGACTGATGGGATTAAAGGAGCGAGCTGAGTTTTTGGGAGGTAGCTTCCATGTGGATTCACAGTTTGGTCAGGGAAGCAAGGTTGTTTTTGATCTACCAAAAAGGCTTGTGCCATGATAAAGCGCATTATTATCGTTGACGATCACCCGATTTTTTTGAAAGGCCTCGCAGAGGTGATTCAAGAAGACAAGGAAAATTATGTGATAGATACCGCCTACAACGGAGTTGAGGCATTGAGATTGGTTAAAATACTCAATCCGCACTTGGTGATTACAGACCTAGAAATGCCTGGTATGAATGGCCTCGACCTTGCGAAACAACTGAATGCAGATTTTCCTGAAATCAAAAAGGTGATGCTCACCATGCATAACAATCCTGCAGCTTTGGACTTGGCCATGGAATTCAATGTTATGGGCTATGTGTTGAAGGAAAATGCCGTAACAGAAATCAAATCATGCATTGAAGCCGTGTGCTCTGATCGAACCTATATCAGTCCGCAAATGCGCGAAAATCTTCGGAAACGTTCAGTAACGGCAGACGGACGGATATCTGATCTCACTCCTACAGAGCTCA
>JBJOIB010000221.1:0-4867 GCA_046047375.1 Bacteroidota bacterium | reverse complement strand
CATAGAAAAAATAGTCGCCCGCCTTTCGATCGGATCCAACGCCAATGACAGAAGTCCTGACCCCTATATACAATTTGAAGAAGCCCCTAAAATTCTTGGAATTGAATTCCTCGGCCCTATTTTGCGATGCATTCAGCACCACCAAGAAATGGCGTTCGCATACAAAAAATATACAGATGATGCGGGCGATGAATCGAAAACCGTTCAGCCATATCTCTTAAAGGAATACAGAAATAGATGGTACTTGATAGCTTTTGATAAGGATAAATTAGATTATCGCACGTATGGACTTGATCGAATGATCCAGGTAAATCCGCTTGATCTTTTTTTCACCCCTGATCCATCATTTAACCCAGATACTTTCTTTCGCCATAGTATCGGAATTACTCAAATTGACACAACACCTTCGAACATCGAATTTGAGTGCTCACCCTTGTTGGCTAAATATCTTGAGTCTCAACCCATTCATCAATCGCAAAAAATCCAATTCAGCGAAATGGGAACTCATCGTGTGCAACTTCATGTGCTTATTACATATGAACTCATCAGTATTTTAAGAAGCTATGGGTCTGATGTGAAAATCATAGCCCCTGATTCCTTGCGTACACGTGTAATCAATGACTTAAAGATCACATTGAAAAATTATTCTACAACGTAAATCCATTACGCACGAAGCGATGAACCTTTCAAAAAATTAAATTATGAAAGGTTCATCATTCATTTTTCAGTCCATGCGCATCGATGGATTCGCATTTTTCACTCAAAGTGAAGAAGTACGGCTTGGAATTACCGCTTTCACTTCGGGCTCAACTCAAGCCTGCCTCTTGAAACTATCCTTCTCACTGCTCAACAATCTTCTCATGACGTTCGCTCAGAGGGACCAAGCCAACGCCCTGTTCGCAGCTATTGGCGACCGACTGGCACAAACGGAAAACCACTGGGAAAACATTCGTACCATAGAGACCATCGGTACCAGTCTGATCCTCCAGAATATAGGGCTTTGCATAAAATCAGAGCACACAAGCTGCATCGAGGTTGAAGGTTTTTTCTCAGTTAAAAGTGAAAAAAATTTCAAAGCGTAAATCCATTACGTTGTCAAAGTGAAAATTTGCTTCATCAATAACATCTATCGCATGAAATCTCTAGCAGAAGCCCAAAGACACATTGACTCAATCGCCCGTCCAAACGGTTACAATCATTATGCATGGAATGTTGCCAAACGATTGGCATTGGAGGCTTGGGAATGTTACCTCACGAACCGCCCCTTTAGACGTCCTATAAACTTTTTCTGTCAAGAATTCTATCAAATGCTCCGGCTACCCAATGGAAGCTACATTGTTCCTGAATGCAAATTTCGTCGATACGCCTAGTTTACCTATACATCAATCGGGAGGGAGTTGGACAATATCGTTTCCTACACTTCGCTTTACTTTCTGACTCCCTCCCCTTTTCCATTGGTCGTTGTTAAAAAGTATGAAACGGCCAAGATTATTGTCTATTCAAAACCGATAATTTTGAAATCGTCGGTAATACACTGTTCAAAATGACATTTTAACGAAATAATATTGTTTTTCGTCGATATTATTTCTTAATTAGTCGATGTTTTGATACTTTTGTATCTACCTTCCTTACGGAAACGCGGTAAATGAATGGCAGTTATATCTGAACACGCTCGAGTAGGTATTTCGGAAAGATACCAAAACGTGCTTTCTTTTCATCAAGAAAGCAGCGCTGGTCGCGTACTGCTCTCATATGCAGGAGATATAACCCAACAAAAGGTTGACACCTTGTTACGAGCATCAGAATTTGCCATTATCGACAATGGGTCGAAAAGAATGGTGATGAAACGTGTTTGCAGCGTTATCATTGAAGGCCTTCAAAACGCCGCGCTTCATGGAGCAAAGGATGAACAGGGTAATATCAGCAGCTTTTACGTGCTGAAATCAAACAACTCATCTTATACCATTTCAATCGGAAACCTTGTTTTAGCGCAAGATGCCTTGAATACCACCGCCCGAATGGATGAACTTGCCCTTAAGTCACTCCCTGAATTGCGAAAGTTATACATCGAAACCCTCTGCAACGATAACTTCACGAGTAAGGGCGGGGCTGGACTAGGTTTCTTAACAATGGCAAAGCGTGCTGATCAACCAATGAAACATTCGATTGACTTCATCGACGAGCGGTTCGCTTTTTTGATCATTACTATCAGCGTTTCTCACTAATTTTCGGTAACTCTGCGTTACCATGACCCCAACCAACTTACAAGCATGTTTTGACTTCGTTCGGAATGCAGTTATTGACTTGCTTCCTCCCGAAACCGATGAAATTCTACGCTATCACAATATAGCTCATACACTTGCGGTGCAAAAAGATGTCAACGAACTAGCATTGCTCTCCAGCGTTACAGATGAACTTCGCTTTGTTTTGAACATCGTCGCACTTTTGCATGATATAGGACACCTTGTTGCCGATGAAGGACATGAAATAGAAAGCGCGCGCATGGCGAAAGAAATTCTTGCCAATTGCGCTTTAGACACCCCCACCGAAGAACTTATTACAAACTTGATATTGTCCACTGACCCAACGAAACTGCCTGAAACTATGGCCGAAGCACTCATTCGGGATGCAGATCTGCTATATGTCGGTAAAAAGTCATTCATTGATTCTGCTGAAAAACTCAGACAAGAATGGCTTATCCGACGAAATTGGGAATATACAGATCTGGAGTGGGCTCAATCCAATCTCAACTTTCTAACGAAACACACCTTCTATTCCCCTGTCGCTAATGAAAACTATCAAGCTTGTAAGCATCGCAATATTGAACTGTTGCATTCTGCTATTGAGCAACTGCGGTAAACAACCAGAGGCTTCTAAACAATACGAGTACTTTCTTGATTCTGCAATCACTTCGATCTATGATGCCGGATTTAGAAAAGATGCCTTACAACTCCGGAATGCTCTGTTAAGTTCAGATACAACACTAGCGAATTTGGCCATTTCGATAACCTGTTCTTTCAATGACAGCCTCTTCTACGTACCCCTGCTGAATTCCATTTCAGACTCATCTTCGTTAGGAATTACTGCAGCATTTGCCCTCGGTCAGCAAACCGACACGCTCCTTTATGACCGATTGATGATGAAATTTGAGCAATCACAATCAGCAAGAGTCAAAACCGCATTGCTGGAGGCTATGGCCAAATCACTACCTAAATCGAAAGTACAATCCTTCAAGGAATTACTCCTTCAACAACCCTGCAATCTTAACCCCGCTAAAGCGGCCTTTCAAGCGATACCAATGCTCAAGCATGATGAGGATGTAGCGCGAATGGCCGTTGAAAGGTTGCAGTGCTCTGAAAGCGAGGCGGTATTATCATCTGCATCTTATCTATCAAGGATTCCTGAATTGAATCTCAATGATATGCAGTCAATTATTCTCAAAGCAGCCAATGAAGCAGACCCTACAGAAATGATCTACTTCGCTGGTCTTTTGAAACATCTTTCCACACCAGACGCTTGGGCAATGACTCAGCAATACCTCAGCTCGTCAGACGAACGGGCGGTGTCTGCTTTATTGCGTTGGTATTTGAAGGAAACCGACAAAACAGAGCTATTCCAGCTTTGTTCGGATAAGAGGCCACACATCGCCGACATGGCATCTGCGCAGATAGCACAAGCACAGTTCAGCAAAGACTCACTTTGGTTACTGGCTGAGGCCGAAAATGTTCATGTAAAGGCTGAAGCACTCGCGCAGCTCATTCAATTGAATGACAACAAAGCCTCAACCAAATTATTGGAGTTCATACATGGCTCCCAGTCACCGTATGACAGATGCACTTATATTCGAAAGGCCGCCTCTCTCCAAACACAAAACGAACTACTTTACGAACTACTATCTGATCCTACGCCGGCTGTACGAACCACAGCCTTAGAAACTATCTTAGACAATGGAAAACCCGATTATCAAGAACTATGGAACGTTGCATTAGAACAACAAGAAGCAGGTTTGTTGGCCATTTTAGCGTCACATGTTTCCGTAGATAGTTATGCCGACCTCTCACTTTTACCTTTAATTGAGAGTGGAATGAGCAGCATGAATTCAACCGACTATTTGGAGACATATAATCTCCTTGCCGCTTTGCACAACAAGATTACCCAAACAGAAAACATGGTTTCAAAAGAAATCTCTTTTCAAGAGGCTGATTTCAGAAACCTTGCAAATTTCCCAAATGACACAATTCATGTTGTGATACGCACCAATAAAGGCTCCATAGGGTTGCAACTATATCCACGCATTGCACCAGCCACAGTTTCGAATTTTCTCAAACTTGCTGATGAAGGATATTATGACAACAAATTCTTCCATCGTGTTGTACCTAATTTTGTAATTCAAGCAGGCTGTCCTAGGGGTGATGGATGGGGCAGCTTTGGCTCGATTATTCGGTCTGAATTCAGCTCACTTCCATACAAACCAGGTGCAATTGGAATGGCTTCGGCAGGCCCTGATACAGAAAGCTGTCAATGGTTTATTACCCATTCACACGTGCCCCATTTGGAAGGTAAGTATACGATTTTCGGTTACGTGACAAGTGGAATGGAAATCGTCCGGAAAATAGAAGTGGGAGACATTATCGAATCAGTCACCTTTTAGGTTTTCTGTTCTTTCTTTCGCGCTGCTGGGAACAAGATATTGTTCAGAATCAATCGATACCCCGGTGAATTCGGGTGGAGATTCAAATCAGTGGGCGGATCATTCACCAAATGACGGTAATCCTCAGGATCATGCCCTCCATAATACGTCCATTGACCTTGACCAAGTTCACCATGGATGTATTTCGCCGTATGTGTGGCCTTTGTTTCGCCCATG
>JBJOIB010000220.1:0-4681 GCA_046047375.1 Bacteroidota bacterium | reverse complement strand
ACAACATTCCTCCAGTTACTGAACTAGCATTTACGGATCTCTGTTCTGATGTAGTGGATGTAGCTTTCACAGAAATACAAAACGGTGAGGGCTGCAACTACGAAATTGTAAGAACGTGGGTTGCGACAGACGCTTGTGGTAATAGCACAGCAGTCAACCAAATACTACAGGTTTCTGACGCTACAGCGCCTGTATTTGGCAACGTGGTAAATACCTTGGAGTTGGCTTGTGGGGAAGAGGTGCCGGCAGTTCAGCCTGTTGTAGAGGATAATTGCAGCGAGGTAATGATCACTTTAACTGAAGAATGGATTTCAGTTCCAGGATTTTGTAGCACACTTCAGCGAATGTGGACCGCTTCTGATGCATGCGGAAATAGCTCTACCATCAGCCAGTTGATACACTGGGTTGATGATCAAGGACCAATATTGTCAGGTGTTCCTGCAAGTGGATCGGCTTCTTGCGATGTAGTCAATGAGATACCTCAGGTAACAGCGTTCGATGGTTGTGACGGCCAAGTGGACGTAACCATGTCTGAATCGGTGTTGGCAGACGGCTGTGCGCTTGTAATTACCCGAATTTGGACAGCAACTGACGCGTGTGGAAATACCACTTCGGTTGAGCAGGTGTTGTCTGCTTCAGACAGTCAAACGCCTGTTATTAATGGAACGTCGCCTCTTGCAATCGGCTGCTCTGAACTTGAGAATCTGGACCTGGTGACAGTAGATGATGATTGTCTCTTTGGCGTTGAACTTTCGTTTGTCGATGTTCTGTTAGGATCAGACGCTGCTAACTGCCAGCAATCGATCCAACGCACATGGACTGCTGCGGATGCTTGTGGAAACACAACAACGTTTGTGCAAATCCTCAACGTAGTTGATGATGCGGCACCGGTGTTCACTTTTGTACCCGAAAACATCGAAGTTCCATGCGGTACTGCGGTACCGTATGAAGCAGCTACCGCTGTAGATGTGTGCTCATCGCTGAACATTGCGTTTACCGAATCATGGGTTCCAGGGGCATGTGGTTCTGCCTTGGAGCGCGTGTGGACAGCCACTGATCTATGCGGAAACGCTTCTCAAGCAGTGCAAATCATTTCATTCACTGATAACGAGGCTCCAATTCTCACTGGTGTTCCGGCTTCCATTTCACTTTCTTGCACAGAGGCTATTCCAGCAGCACCATCGGTAACGGCTTCTGACAACTGTGACGAAGCGATAATGGTGGTTTTCAATGAGAGCACCATTCAGGGAAATTGCCCTGGTGATTTACAATTGGTGCGCACATGGACTGCCACAGATGCCTGCGGAAACCAAACCATACAGTCACAAATAGTGAGCGTTTCAGATACCGAAGCACCTGTATTTGACAATCTGCCAGCAGACATCACCGCTGATTGCGGGAACTTGCCTGCACCAGCCGTGATGACAGCTTCTGACAACTGCTCTGAAGTGCTTATTTCGTACTCTCAACAAGTTGGAAGTGGTGGATGTCCGAACATATTCCGCACCTGGGTGGCAACAGACGCTTGCGGCAACTCAGTATCTTATACGCAAACCATTTTGGTGGAAGACAACGAGCCACCATTATTGACTGGAATTCCGGGCAATACGCAGGTAGATTGCAATAGCATTCCAGATATGCCAGTACCGGAGGTATCTGACAATTGCGACGACAATGTGGCTGTAACAGTGAACGAAACCATCAGCGGAAGTGGATGCTTGTTTACCATTATCCGCACGTGGATCGCAAGCGACGATTGTGGAAATACAACCATCGTTTCGCAATCCATTCAAGTAGAAGATACAGAAGCACCAATTTTCGTGAATGTTCCACCAACGCAGGTAGTGGAATGCTCGCAACTCAATGCAATGCCGCTGCCACAAGTGATTGATGATTGCGGAAATACCGTGACCATCCTGTTTGAAGACCAAATCGCAGGCAGCGGATGTACATACGACATTTTGCGTACCTACACAGCAACAGATTTGTGCGGACATCAGGCGCAAGCCAGCACCATCATTACCGTTGTTGACAATACACCTCCTGTGATTAGTGGCGTGGGACCTAACACCTTTGTATCATGCAATGCCATACCACAACCGGCCAATGCCGTAGCAGTGGATGCTTGTGGCGGTAATGTTCCCGTTACGGTTTCAGAAACGCAAATTGGTAGCGGTTGTAGCTACATCATCAGCCGCACCTATACAGCTGCAGATTTGTGCGGAAATGGCACGTCGCTTACACATCTGATTTATGTGCAAGACTCGCAAGCACCATTCCTGCTTGGAGTTCCAGACAATGCTGTGATTGATTGTAACGCCCCAATTCCGGCTCCGGCCAATGTGGGAGCATTAGACAATTGTGGACCAGCACCGCAAGTGAACTTTATAGAGTTTACCGAGAACAACGGATGCGCTACTGTCATTTACCGTACATGGACTGCTACAGATCAATGTGGAAACCAAGCCACGGCGCAGCAAACCATTACAGTTGTTGATACCACAGCCCCTGTTTTCACCTACGTTCCAGCTGATGCAGCCGTTTCGTGCAACGAAATTCCGCCGGTTGAGATGGCAATGGCGATGGATAACTGCACAGTGGCGCCTGTTATTACCTTGATAGAAGAGGTGGTTACCGGAGGTTGTCCGTATGAAATTCACCGCATCTTTATCGCTACAGATGACTGTGGAAATGAATCAACAGCGGTGCAAGTGATTTCAGTGATAGATAACGAAGCTCCAATGCTAACCATCTATCCTGCCGATGAGGCAGTAGGTTGCAGCGAACTGGAAGAAGCCCCTGCTGTTGAAGCAATCGACAATTGTGGAACTGTAGAGGTGATTCTGCAAGAAACTTGGGGCGAACCAGGGTGCATTCAAACGCTCACCCGCACGTGGACCGCTACTGACGCATGTGGCAACTCGGTGCAGCACACACAAGTCATTACCTTGACAGACCAAGTAGCTCCCATTTTATCGCTTACCCCAGCCGATTTGGTGGTAAACTGTTTGGAAGTGCCTGAAATGCCATTTGTAACGGCTTATGATGATTGCAGCGGCGCTGTAGTTGAAGCTTTTGAAACGATTGAAACTACTACTTGCGCTTCTGAATACACTGTGATTCGCAACTGGCTGGCTACAGATGTTTGCGGAAATACTACAACCCATGTGCAGACCATTTCGGTGGTAGACGACATAGCGCCGATATTGATGAACACGCCGGAAGATATAACCGTAGATTGCAATAACGTGCCTGAAGTACCTATGGTGGTTGCACTCGAAAGTTGCGGTGAATCTCCAGTTGTGGTTTTCACTGAAACAGAATCTTCTGCTCATGTTACCAATGTATGCCAAGTCGGCAACTCTGTTGGCTACTCCAATGAAATAGCCTTGTGGCTCAATGGAAACGAGGTTTTCTCAGGTAACTATGTATTTGGTCCTGAGGGCGGTGAATTTTGGTACGATGAATCAACGGGTGATGCACATTTGATTGGACGTGTTTACCATGTGAACAACGCTAATTTCAGTTGGATGATGGACATCACGCTTGGAGAAGAGCGCACCTGGGATGCTTGGTCAGAGATGGGGCGTGATTATAAGGATGATCTGGGAATTGCTACTCAGGAATACCAAAATTGGTTGTTCTATATTTTGAACGCAGAATCTAGTGTATTGGTCGGACAAGGAGCCTTCGAAGGAAATGTTCTTTCCCTAGCTCACGCACCAGCCGATTTTACTTACGGATTTCAATTGGGTATGCATGCTAGCAATCACGGCCCAGGTTATGGTCTAGGTGGATGGTTCTTCTATGCAGGCTTGTTCAATGGCGAGAATGTAGAGGGGCATGGCGATGTTTTCACGTCGCACAACTGCTGCACCGCAAGGGATATTATTCGCACCTGGGTTGCAACAGACTGCGCTGGCAATAGCACATCATGGACTCAAACCATCCACGTAACCAACCAGCCAAATGTGAATCCTAACCTCTTAATCTTCCCTGATGAGCCTATGCTCTTTGAAGTGTCAGGCACCGAGGGAGAGGAGTTTATCATCACTATCGAGGCTGATTATTCAGGAGAAGCGAGCATTGAATTGTACGATCTGCGTGGACAGGTGGTAGAAGTGCTTCCAACATTGAATGTAGTGGAAGGAGCTACTTACACCTTGCGTTATCCGAAACACCGTTTACCTGCTGGCGGTTATGTTTTCGCCTTAAGCGGCGGATCGAAGGTGCTCACCGATACAGAGATGGTTGTGCATTGATCTTTTTTACCAATAAGTCGAGTTAGTTTTGGAAGGTGTTCCGGCAACGGCTGGGATGCCTTTCGACATTTGATAAAGGGAAACCTATGTGATCCGGTATTGTAAGCAATGGTGTTTCTGGGTCCTCAGTTACCGTTGTTGAACCGGTGAAAATTGTATACTATTGCATCAAATGATTCTTGTTATGCAGGCGACCGAAGAGCACAACCGCAAAATAGCAGCAATAACTTTCGCTTCCGTTTATCCGCATTATGTGACCAAAGTAGAGCGAAAGGGGAGGTCCGTTGAAGAGTTGCACGCGGTTATTGAATGGTTAACAGGCGCCAATGCTGAGGATATAAATCGAGTGATTTCGGAAAAGCAAACGTTTGAGCAGTTTTTCAAAGAAGCCAAACTCAACGCGAACGCAGGAAAAATAA
>JBJOIB010000219.1:0-9916 GCA_046047375.1 Bacteroidota bacterium | reverse complement strand
TGGCGGATGTACAATTTGTCATCCCACTTGTTACCGGTTAATTCAACCTTCTCTGCGTTAATTACTACAACGTAATCACCACAGTCGGCATGCGGGGTAAAGCTGGTTTTGTGCTTTCCGCGAATTAATGACGCAACCAATGAGGCAAGGCGACCAAGGTGCTGGCCTTCTGCGTCAATCAACAACCATTTCTTATCGGCGTTTGCCTTGCTAACCGATACGGTCTTATAGCTTAAAGTATCCACAATACTTATTATTAATGCGTTACTGCTCCCAAAAACGGGCTGCGAAGATAGTGCATTATTCTTTTTCCCACAAACACATTCGCGAATAATTCACAACAAAGGTGGTTTATTCACATTTTAGGGGGTCATCAGTGGATACAAGAATGCGCCACAAAGGCGCATACGTGGGCATTACTGGATTCGAACCAGTGACCCCTACCCTGTCAAGGTAGTGCTCTAAACCAGCTGAGCTAAATGCCCAAAAAGATCAATCCTCGTCTTCGTCTTCGTCGTACTCCTCGTCGGCAACGTCTTCAGCCTCATCATCGTCGTCGTCATCCATGCTCGAATCATCATTGGAATTATCGAACTCGTAATCTTTCGACTCCGAAAAGGTGTCCAAGGTGAAATCATCATCGGTGTACTCATCAATAACTTCCAACATGCGTGTATCAATCTTGAACAGATACAATGTGTCTTCTGTCTTAATCTCCAACCCTTTGAACGATTCTCCGTCAGGTTTTTTAAACGTTACCAGATCCTCCACGGCAAAGCCCTCAGGAAATTCCTTAGCAATTAAGGCTAGCTGCTCTGGTGTGATGCTTTTATAGTCTTTTATTACCCGTTTCACGGTATCAAGTTTACATATTTAACAGCCAAGCGAATATAAGCGGTGCAACAATCGTTGCATCAGACTCAATTACATACTTCGGTGTATCAATTCCAAGTTTTCCCCAC
Source organism: Bacteroidota bacterium (assembly GCA_046047375.1). Classification (GTDB taxonomy): domain Bacteria; phylum Bacteroidota; class Bacteroidia; order Flavobacteriales_D; family Sanyastnellaceae; genus RI-182. The sequence goes on along the minus strand of JBJOIB010000219.1, from coordinate 8,954 downwards.
GTAATTTTTTCATTCGGCACTGCTCCTGAGTACGACCCGTAGCTGGTTGTGCTGTCAGAAATCTGGCAGAAGTATGCCCACAAAGGAACTTCATCACGCCCCATATCTTGGTGCAACATTGGTACAACGCAGATCGGAAAATCACCCGCAATACCACCACCAATTTGGAAAAATCCTATTCCCGCTCCGGTAGCGTTTTCTGTGTACCAATCGGCTAACCACATCATATACTCTATTCCCGACTTCACGGTAGAAGGCTTAGTATCGCCTTGCAAACAGTGCGCAGCAAAAATATTTCCCAGGGTGCTGTCTTCCCATCCCGGAACAATAATCGGCAAATTCTTCTCAGCAGCCGCTACCATCCAAGAATTTTTAGGATCAATCTCGTAATACTGCTCTAAAACGCCGCTTCGAATGGCTTCAAAGAAAAACTGATGCGGAAATTTACGCTCACCTTTGGCTTCTGCTGCTTGCCACAAATCTACCATGTGCTTTTCCAACCTGCGGAAAGCTTCATGCTCCGGAATGCACGTATCTGTTACCCGGTTCAATCCACGATCTAACAACGCCTGCTCCTCAGCAGGTGTTAAGTCGCGGTAATGCGGAACGCGCTCATAATGACTGTGCGCCACTAAGTTCATTACGTCTTCTTCCAGGTTGGCTCCTGTGCATGAAATAATATGAACTTTATCCTGGCGAATCAATTCCGCCAAGGTCTTGCCCAACTCTGCTGTACTCATGGCGCCTGCTAGGGTCACCATCATCTTACCTCCAGCCGCCAAGTGGGTTTCATAACCTACCGCCGCGTCTTTCACCACAGCTGAGTTGAAGTGTAAATAGTTTTTCTCTATGAATTCGCGAATCGCTCCCATGATATAATACATTGTTTCGAATTCAAAAATGCGATGACTTTCGAATCCGGGTGCAAATTAAACTGATTTTTATTCCGTGCAAGGTTAATAGCCGAGCAGTTTCAACATTGATCGGGATTTTTGTTCCTCGCTGAAGACCTCGGAAACAATATTTCCGTTCTCATCCCTGTCTATCAAAATATGCTTCGGCCCTGGAATCAAGCAATGGTGCACGCCGCCGTAACCACCAATGCTGTCTTGGTAAGCTCCTGTGTTGAAAAACCCGATGTACAGATCTTTCACTTTGCTGTACTTCGGAAGGTAGATGGCGTTGATGTGCTGCTCCGAATTGTAGTAATCATCCGAATCACATGTGAGCCCCCCTAGAAAAACACGTTCGTATTCCCTCGTCCATCCGTTGATCGGCAGCATAATAAACCTGCGGTTGATCGCCCAGCTATCAGGTAGCGTGGTCATGAACGAAGAGTCAATCATGTTCCAACTCTCCCGGTCGTTTTGCTGCTTTTGGTAAATGATCTTGTACAACATACCACCGCTTTCACCCACGGTGAAAGAACCAAACTCTGTATATATATGAGGAATGTCAACCCCCTCAGATTCGCATACCGACTTTATCTGTTCCAAAATGGCACCGATGATGTACTCGTAGTCATACTCAAAAGCCAACGAGTTCTTGATCGGAAAACCACCACCGATGTTTAAGGAGTCGAGGGTTGGACAGATGCGCTTCAAATCGCAATATACCTTCAAAGTTTTGTTGAGCTCGTTCCAATAATAGGCCGTGTCACGAATGCCCGTATTAACAAAGAAGTGGAGCATCTTCAACTGCAGGTTCGGATTTTGCTCCTTCATTTCGTTGTAAAACGGCAAAATCCGCTTGTACCCAATTCCAAGGCGGGAGGTATAAAACTCAAACTTTGGTTCTTCCTCCGATGCAATGCGGATACCCACATCCATGGTGTTCTCAATGTGCTTTCTGAACAACTTCAACTCCTGCTCATTGTCGAGCACAGGAATGATGTTCGTAAAGCCGTGATGCACCAGGTTTTTGATCTTTAAAATGTACTCCTCTTTTTTGAAGCCATTGCATATCACACGCTTGTCGAGATCAATCTTCCCCTGCTTGTACAACGACTGCACAATATCGAGATCGAACGCCGAGCTGGTCTCAACGTGCGCTCCAGCAGCCACAGCTTTTTCTAAGACAAAACGAAAATGCGAGCTCTTGGTCACATAGCAGTAGTGATAATCTGCCTTGTAATCAATCCGCTTCATAGCGTCATCAAACCACTTGCGCGCCCGGTTGATGTTGTCGGAAATTTTGGGCAGGTAGGAGAATTTTAACGGGGTTCCATGCTCTTTGATGAGCTCCATAAGCTCAATGCCGTGGAAGGTAAGTGACCCATCTTCATCGAATGCGAATTCTTCTTGGGGCCAATCAAATGTTTGCTCGATTAGATCGATGTACTGAACTTTCATTGTTGTGATAAAACGATTTAGACGTGAAAAAAAGGGTGTCTGAAAAAGTCTTATCGGTTCAGATGCGGAGCTGAAATCCTCTTCGTCTGCGACGTATGGATTCTTGCCTTGGGCAATTCATTGTGTACGATATGTATGCTACTGCACTCATTTAAGATGCCCGCAAATCTACAACTTTTCAAAACTTTTGCGCGCTTTTCAGTCGGGTTTGATGTTAAATAATTTACCTTTTATCTCTCTGATATTCATGCGTTTTACTACATTACGTTTTCATTAACCTTATCAATGATGAAAAAACTTCTATTCTTTTTGACCTTCTTGCTTACCTCTTCTCTCGGTTTCGCCCAGTGCGTGGGGTTTTCCGTTGAGCTTGAGGAAACATTAAACGGTGTTGTAGGTACAACCGACTTAACAGGATACCATGTGTACAGGGTATATGCAGACTTCGAAAGTGATAATGATTTTCTCTCTTCGCTTTATGCCCTCTTGAATGATCCGGAAAACTTGGAAATTATTTCCGAGACTCCATGCTACAAAAATTCTGCAGCAAGCATTATCGGCGGTTTCATCGATGATGAACTTCTCGGTGTCACGCCAGAATTGAGCTATTCGACTTACCTTACTATTAACATCGAAAACAGTGATGATCCAGGTCAATTGCTTTTTGCGTCTACGGTGCCAACAACCAATGTTGCGTATGGCTCGCAGTGGGGCGAATTGACTGTTGTGGACGGTTCGGTTTTTACCCTGTTCCCTGCAACAAATGGTTACCCGGTTAACAACAGGGTATTCATCGGGCAAATTACCACACAAGGTGGATTTACGTTCAACAGCTGTGTGCAAACTTTCGTTAACGGCACTCAGGCAAATATAGAATATGGATGCTTTTCAGTAACGGCAAAGGCAGGTTGCACAGACCCCCTAGCATCCAATTACAATCCTGATGCTACCCATGATGATGGATCATGCATGAATGTTGTTTTAGGGTGTATCGATGCTACTGCTTGTAACTACGATGAAACAGCCAACACCTCTGACGGCAGTTGTGTATTCCCCGGCTGCAATGATGAAACAGCCTGCAACTACAATCCGGAAGCTCCATGCTTCAACAATGACGTATGCGAATTCGTGGCGCCAAAAGCTATTGACGGGCCCCTAAACGTAGATGCAACTGTAGAGTATGCTTATAACTATCCGGCTGATTTGAATTCGGTTGTGGAATGGGCTGTGACTGGGGGTGTGGTTTCGAGCGGACAAGGTACGACGAATGTGATGGTGGTTTGGGACGCTGACTTTACAGGCTTTCCAACTGGACAAATCTCTGCAACAGAAACCAATGCCGATGGCTGTGCTGGACCAACCGTTTCAGAATCCGTTAATGTAAACCCTGTCGGAGTGAACGAATTGAACGCTCAGGAAATTAAGCTCTTCCCAAATCCGGCAAGCGATGTTCTGACCATTCAAGCAAAATCGCCTATGCGCAATGCCGAAATAACTGTGTTCTCTTCTGTTGGTGAATTGGTGATGTCTTTCAACGCAGTTTCAAGCAACTTATTCACTCTTCCTGTGAGCCAACTTGCTCAGGGATACTACACGGTTGTTGTTAAAGATCAGAACAACACAGTGGCTCTTCCTTGCCAAGTCATCAAATAAGTAATTCCACTTTAAATGAAAAGGCCCCGAACTTCAGGGCCTTTTTTTATTGCTTTATAATCTTTGTCGGTTTCTCTTTTCCCCGGCAAACGAAGTAAACGCCATCCGGCAAAGCCGATAAATCGACTTGAGATGCACCCTTGCTTGCAACAAGCACAACCCGGCCTGTTAAATCCATTAATTCTAATCCTGCAGTTGCTGGCTTTTTCAAATACAAAATCCCTTCTGTTGGATTCGGGAAATACCCAGCATCAAGAATCACTTCAGAAATGCCATCTACCAAATCAACGGTGAAGGTATACGTAATACTACAAGAACCTTCTGAAAACAGCGTTACTGTGTAGTCACCGGGAGCTAAATTATTCAAGGTAAGCACCTCTTCTCCTGTTGACCACAAAACGGTGTAGGCCTCCGTGGAAGATATGTCCAAAGCTATGCTTCCGTTGTCAGACCCCGTGCTTGGAACAATGGTCGCTGTAACTTCCGGATTGAAAAAAGGCTCCCGCAAGGTTTCAAACCAGTTGTAACCGGTTATCATGGCAAATGGCGCGCAAAAACTATGGTCGTAATTGCCCAAATCTATGGCTGTTACACTTGTTGATCCCAAATCGAGATAAGCTTGTTCCGCAACTAGTGAGTTTTGATAATTCACCTGATCGTCGCCAATGCAATACAACAGCTGGGTCGGAACCGCTGGTGCCCAATCAAGCAAATCGTTGTCTTGCAAAGCTAACCTCATCGGGTGCTCTGGATTCGTTTCATACGCCTCGATAAATGCTGGCTGCAGCATGTTGGATGGAACATCAGGACATTGACTGTTGATGAACGACATGGAAGTGTTTCCATTGAACCAGTTGGGCAACTGTGTGGCGTAGGGCTCTAAAAAAACTTCGTCTAGAGAGGTATAGATGTTCCCGTAAGCTTCCTGATACGACAAAACCACGTATGGCAAATAGCCGGGAGTAGGATACGGAACGTCTGAGGTCAACACGCCCGCTTGTATGCCCGAAATATCATACGGGCCGCTCATCGGAGCGGATGCAGTAATTGTGAATTCTTCGGAAGCCTCCAATTCGATCTTTCGCTGCAAGGCCATGGTAGCATGCCCCCCCTGAGAATAACCCCATAGAAACACCTGATCATTCAACTCGAACCCCAAATCGTCTTGCAATTGCACTGCGGCGCGCATCATATCGAGGCATGCATTGGCTTCACTGTCTGCGTGAACATATAGGTGAAGTCCTTCTCCGGTTCCCAAGCCTATATAATCCGCCATTACTGCAACATACCCTGCGCTCGCATACATCACCCCAAGCATGCCTTCACTTGATTGGAAGGATGGTGCGTCTGCTTTTTTTGCTATGGTTCCATGCTGGTAGCTGGTAAGAGCCAATGGACATTGAACTCCCATCGGCAAACACAACGCACCAGATGCGGAAACCAGCTCACCATTTGGGTGCTCTGTAAGGTATTCCACGCGATAAAACTCAACGCCGAACTGAACATCAATGAGTCCGGCAGGTAACCCAAAATCACTGATGATTCCTTCTACATCTTCTAACGAATACACCTCCAACAACTGCGTTGATGTAATTTGTGCATGAACACTTACATTGAAGGTGGCGAGGATAGCCAGCGCGAGGGTTATGATTTTTGTTTGTTTCGTCATGGTACAAAGGTGTATATTTTTCGCTTTTAGCCGCATTCGCTAACTTGCGGCCGTTAAGATACCGAAATGAAGCACCTACTTCTCCTTTGTCTGCTGATTTCAGCCTTTCAGGCACAAAGTCAAACGCATAAGCGCGGACAAATGTTCTTTTATTGGGGATGGAATCGCGCGGCTTATCAGCAGTCTGATATTCATTTTACCGGAGAGGGATATGATTTTACTTTGTTCGATGTAGCTGCCCGCGATCGACAGACACCTTTTCATCTGGATCCGTATTTCAAAGCGAGCCGAATCACCATACCTCAAACCAATATGCGCTTCGGATATATGCTTTCAGACAAATACTCGCTCTCTATCGGTGATGACCACATGAAATATGTCATGAGGCAGTACCAAGAGGTACTTATGTCGGGCTATATCAAAGGCGAAAGCGATTTTAACGGGGTTTATGATGAAACTCCGGTGGTTCTTACGCCTCAGTTCTTAACGTTTGAGCATACGGATGGTTTGAATTACATCAATCTGGAGCTTCGCCGTCACGATGTTCATTTTGAATACTGGGAAAACCGTATTCGCTTATCCACCATTGTTGGTGTAGGAGCGGGTGTGCTATTTCCGAAAACCAACGCCAAACTTATGTCGAAGCCCCGCCACGACGAATTCCACGTGGCCGGATGGGGCACCGCTTTGGTAGCAGGAGTGTCTGCTACTTTTTTCAACTATTTCTTCGCCCAAATGGAACTAAAGGGTGGATTTATTTCGATGCCCGATATTCGCACCTCACCAGATCCCGCTGATAAAGCTTCGCAACACTTCATGTTCACACAAGGTAACGTAGTATTTGGAGTTGCCTTTCCAATCGCTAAATGAGGCGAACACCCCTGTGTTGAAAAACAACCACGAAAAATAATGCCCTACGAGGGTCGAATTGAAATTTATTTTTCTACCTTCTCAGTCGCGGTAGACACCCTTATCAGATCTGTTCCGCAGAAACCTTTTAAAGCTAACTTAATATCTATTGTATGAAGAAACTGATACTCTTCTTCGTGCTCGTGCTGGCTGCATTTTTCAGTCAGGCACAGCGTAATTGTGGCTCGATGGATTATTTGGAACAACAGCTTCAGAATGACCCTAAACGCAACGCCAAACTCGAAATGATCGAGCGACACACGGAAGATGTGATTGCTTCAGGCATTCGTGCCGTGAATGGCGTAATTACAATCCCTGTAGTGGTGCACGTTGTTTACAATACAACAGCAGAAAACGTAAGCAATGCGCAAATCCAGTCACAAATCGATGTGTTGAATGCTGATTTTCGTCGGCTCAACAGCGATGCAGACAACACCTGGTCTCAAGCCTCGGATGTGGAGATCGCATTTTGTTTGGCATCTGTTGACCCAAGTGGTAATCCAACAACAGGAATTACACGCACGTCGACCAGCGTTACTGCCTTTGGCACGAATGATCAAGTGAAGTTCAACTCTTCGGGAGGAAAAGACGCTTGGCCATCTTCGCAGTATATGAACTTGTGGGTATGCGATATCAGCGGTGGAATTCTAGGCTATGCACAATTCCCTGGTGGATCTTCGTCTACCGACGGTGTGGTAATCGACTACCAATATTTCGGAACCACTGGCACAGCAACAGCGCCTTTCAACCTCGGACGCACCGCTACACATGAAGTGGGCCACTGGCTTAATCTGCGCCATATCTGGGGAGACGGTGGATGCTCGGTGGATGATTTCGTAACCGACACCCCTACTTCTGATGCCGCGAACTACGGCTGTCCGCTCGGACATGTGTCTTGCAGCACGGTAGACATGGTTCAAAACTACATGGACTACACTGATGACGCTTGTATGAACTTGTTCACAACCGGACAAAAAACCAGGATGCGCGCTTTGTTTGAACCAGGTGGTTCGCGCGCGTCATTGCTTACCTCTACTGCTTGCGGTGGCGGCGGACCAGCCCCTACATGCAATGATGGTATTCAAAACGGAACCGAAACCGGAGTTGACTGTGGTGGATCTTGTCCGGCTTGCGGCTGCTCTGATAATGCCGTGTCTCTCTCAATTACATTCGATAACTATCCTGAAGAAACAAGCTGGGCCATCCGCAACAGCAGCAATACAGTAGTAGCTAACGGCGGCACCTATGGCAGCCAGGCCGATGGTTCAACCCTGAACATTCCGCTGTGTTTACCTGATGGTTGCTATACGTTAACTTTCACTGATGCCTACGGCGATGGAATGTGCTGCTCTTATGGAAATGGAAGCTATACACTCTCTGGAGCATCAGGAACTCTCGCTTCAGGTGGAACGTTTACTGCGAGCCAGGTATCCAACTTTTGTGTTGGCGGATCTCCAGCACCAACGTGCAGCGATGGCATTCAAAACGGTGACGAAACCGGCGTGGATTGCGGCGGATCCAACTGCGCACCATGCGGAGGAGGAGGTTGTACCTATGGCGCTATCAACAGCAATACCTTTGAATCTTCTTTGGGTATTTGGGTAGATGGCGGTACCGACTGTGCCCGCATCAACAGCACAACGTATGCATATAGCGGAAGCTATTCTATGCGCTTGCGCGACAATACAAACTCTTCGGTAATGTCTACCACTAACCAAAACTGGTCGAACTATGAAGAGGTTACCGTAAGCTTTAAATTCCGCACCAACTCGTTCGAGAACGGTGAAGACTTCTGGGTGCAGCTGTCTACCAATGGTGGGTCAACCTACTCAACTAAGGCGACGTATGCAGCAGGTACAAACTTTAGCAATGGCACTTACTACCAGGTTGATCTGGTTCTAGCGGGTCCATTCACCACCAACACCCGTTTGCGTTTCCGCGCTGACGCCTCTGCCGATGACGACCAACTCTATTTGGATGATGTAGTAATAACCGGTTGCTTGAATGGCGCTCGTATGGATGGGTCTGAACCAACCATTGCCCCAATTGTGGTGGACTCTCCTGAGTCGATCGCTTCGTTGAGCGTGTACCCAAATCCGGCTGATGCACTCATCAACTTTAGCTACGTGCTAGCGGAAAGCGGAATGGTAACCATGTTTGTTACTGACATTCAAGGGCGATTGATCGATACCCGAACCATGAGTCAAAACGAAGGTCATCAAGTTATATCGTATGATTTGAATGACCTCGATGCAGGAACCTACCTTGTTTCTTTTGTGACAGATCGCGGACGTCAGTCGGCCCGATTTGTTGTATTTCGATAAGTGAACAGTTAAAAATGAAAAGGGCGGCTCGTTGGAAAGCCGCCCTTT
>JBJOIB010000218.1:0-9664 GCA_046047375.1 Bacteroidota bacterium | reverse complement strand
GCTAAGGTTCCTTGGGCTGCATCTACGGAAAAGACGGTGTGTTCTCCCGGATTCACCGTAAGGCCTTCTTTAATCAGAGGGGGGTAGGTGTGTACTACGAGTTTATAAACGGGCAGTGGATCCAAAGAAAGCGTATCAGGCAGTCCGGCTGCATTCAAGGTGTGCACAAAATTGTACATCACTTCGCCGGTTTTAGAATTGTAAAGTGTTACCGGCACGTCTGAAATGGTAGGCTTTTTCTGCCCATCCAGCAGATCAATCTGCACCGAAGTGTTGTTCAAGGCTTCAGTTACCACGAGGTCGAGCACCACTTCGAATGTTTCAGGATCGGTAGCATCGAAGAAATTGCCTACACATTCAAAGGTTTTCTTGTACTTATCTTCTATACCGATTCCTATGATGAAAGGCCTTACAATGATGTTCTTCGCCTGCAAGGCTTTCGATACCGCACAAGGGTCTTCATCGCAAGCTTCAATTCCATCTGTGATTAAAATGATGATGTTTCGGCAATCCGGACAATCTGAAAAGTCTTCTGCTGCCCGTTCTAGCGATCGCGCGATGGGTGTTGTTCCTTTGGGCTGAATGCGCGAAAGTTCCTTTTTGATGATCAAGTTATTCCCTGACGCAATCGGAACCACCAACTCTGTGTCGTCACAATCTTGCTTGCCCTGCACATGCTGGGTTTGATGTCCGTAAACGCGCAGTCCAAGCTCTAAATTCTCGAATTGATATACTTCAGCCAACGAAGCTGACAACAACCGCGTGGCTGTCTCAATCTTTCGTTCATGCCCCCAATAGCCGTTCATGCTGTTGGAAGCATCAAAAACAAACAGAATGCGGGTTTTATCCTGCGCCATGCTCACCAATGGGAGCAAAAAAAGAGATATTACCAGAAAATGTTTCATATCGAAGCGCAGCGACAAACACAATGCCGTGATCAATAATCTCCTAACGTTTCAGGCAATTGATTCAATGCTTGTTCAAGTTGAGCGTCGTTTGGCGCTACTCCGTGCCAATGGTGAGTACCTTCCATGAAATCTACTCCTTTGCCCATTGATGTGTGCATCAAGATCAAAATTGGTTGTCCTTTACCTGTCGCATTCTTTGCTTCACTCATGGTTTTCTCTATGGCGGCGAAATCATGTCCGTCCATCTCCAATACCAACCAACCAAAGGCTTCCCACTTAGCACGTAGGTTACCTAAGTTTAAAACTTGTTCGAGCGAGCCATCGATTTGTTGACCGTTGTAGTCGACCGTGGCAATGAGGTTGTCGATTTTGTTGTGAGCTGCGTACATCGCTGCTTCCCAAATCTGGCCTTCTTGCAGCTCACCATCCCCATGGAGGGTATAAACCAATGACTTGTCGTTGTTGAGCTTCTTCGATTCCGCTGCTCCAATGGCCACAGACAATCCTTGTCCGAGTGATCCTGATGCCATCCGTATCCCTGGTAAACCTTCTTCTGTAGCCGGATGTCCTTGCAATCTGCTATTCAGCTTACGGAAGGTAGAAAGTTCTTTCACCGGGAAATATCCACATCGAGACAAAACACTATACCACACAGGTGAAATATGTCCGTTCGATAAAAAGAAGATATCCTCTCCAATTCCATCCATATCAAACACAGGTGCTTTTGTATTCATTTGATTGTTATAGAGATACACGAAAAAATCCGTGCACCCCAGCGATCCTCCAGGATGTCCTGATTGAACTGCATGAACCATTCGAACAATGTCTCTTCGCACTTGAGAGGCGATTTCTTTCAATTCTGTGTTTGATTTCATAGCTGAATACTTGCAGCGCAAAAGTAAGTTTTCGAATTAGGCTCACGCAAGATTCCAATAAAAGTTTTGAGAATGGTTTTCCACCAAATTCACCATTGACTGTTTCATGAGCGCCTCTATTTCTGTTCCCAACTAGATATGCTATCTTTGCGCGCTCAAAACAGAGAATTATGGCATTGAAATGTGGAATTGTAGGTCTTCCGAATGTGGGAAAATCAACACTGTTCAATTGTTTGTCGAATGCGAAGGCGCAAAGCGCGAACTTTCCATTCTGCACCATTGAACCTAATTTGGGTGTCATAACTGTTCCTGATGAGCGCCTAAATAAACTGGCTGAAATTGTACAACCTCAAAACCTGGTTCCAACAACAGTTGAAATTGTTGACATTGCTGGATTGGTGAAGGGCGCCAGCAAAGGTGAAGGTCTTGGCAATAAGTTTCTTGCCAATATTCGCGAAACAGACGCCATCATTCATGTATTGCGTTGTTTTGATGATGGTAACATTGTTCACGTGGATGGAAGTGTAAATCCTGTGCGCGACAAAGAAATCATTGATATTGAGTTGCAACTGAAAGACCTTGAAACCATCGAAAGCCGTGTGGCTAAGGTGAGCCGTGCCGCCCAAACAGGTGATAAAGAGGCAAAGAAGGTGTTCGATTTATTGCAACGCATCAAGCAAGCACTAGAAGCTGGTAAATCAGCGCGCACGCTGGAGTTTGAAGACAGTGATGTAGAATACGTGAAAGACTTTCAATTGCTCACATCCAAGCCTATTTTGTATGTCTGCAATGTGGATGAAGGAAGTGTGGTATCAGGAAACAAACACGTTGAAGCCGTTAAGGCGGCTGTTGCAGATGAAAATGCGGAAGTTCTAATTATCGGCGCTGCTATCGAGGCTGATATTGCTGAGTTAGAATCACCAGAAGAACGTGCTATGTTCCTCTCTGACATTGGTTTGGATGAGCCTGGGGTAGCCAAACTGATTAAAGCGGCGTACAGACTCTTGAACCTTCAAACCTATTTCACTGCTGGCGTTAAAGAAGTGCGTGCATGGACCATCCGCAAGGGGTTCACAGCACCTGAAGCTGCAGGTGTAATTCACACGGATTTCCAAAAAGGATTCATTCGCGCGGAGGTCATGAAATTCGATGATTTCGTGTCGCTGAAGTCAGAACAAGCGTGCAAAGAGGCAGGTAAATTATCGGTAGAAGGTAAGGAGTATGTAGTGCAAGACGGCGATATCATGCACTTCCGCTTCAACGTATGATGTCTCGGCTGCTATTTTTCATTTTTATTCCGCTCATCCTCTTCCAATGTGCTTCTAAATCGGCGTGCCGGTTGAATTGCGATGCAGGCCCTGTAGATGCTCGACAATTGGTGCAAGACACATCGCTTTTCTTCGTCAATGAAGTCTACTTTGGAAGTCCAATAGCTCTTGTCAAATCTGAGCATGTGGTGCGGTTATTCGAATCGCGCGTTAAGCTTCGCAAAGAGAAGTCAACAAATCGATGGAGGCGAGTTACCGGCGTTCGTCCATTAGAAGGAAGGCAGTTATCATCGGCATTTGTCGGTTCTCTGGAATCATGTTTACTTTCTGAAAATCGCGATAACTACCTTGTTTTTAGTCGATTAACTCGAATTCTCGCCGAGGGATATTTATTTGTGAGGGAAAATGCTTTAGACAGCCGATCGTATTTATTGCATGAAAGTAAAGAGCTTCCCGGGTTCGATGTAAATCGTCTTTTTCACGATACCGATTTAAAGTCATTGGAGCATTTCGCTCATAATTCTTCGCGTGCCTTTTCGCCCTCTGAGAGTATCGCATTTTGGTTGGCAATGGAAGAGGATGACCGCAGCGAAATGTGGTCGGCATTGCTTACCTTGCTTCGATTTTACGACAATGAATGGTGCATTCAACATATTGATCATCGCTAGTTTTCTTTTTACGGCTTGCACGCCGGATGATCGGTCTGCATTTGAGGAGATCGAACAATCTATGCAAGTTCAGGAAGATGCTTGGAATAGAGGAGACCTTGAGGTTTTCATGGATGCGTATTGGAAGAACGATGAGTTGATATTTATTGGCAAACGAGGCCTGAGTAAAGGTTGGCAAACCACCTTGGAAAACTACAAGAAAGGGTATCCCGATAGGGCAAGCATGGGCACCTTATTATTTTCAAACGACACATTGATACGTATGGATGATAAGGTTGTTTTTGTGGCTGGCCAATGGACACTTTTTAGAGCAACCGATACACTTCAAGGCGCTTATTCGTTGACTTGGGAGTACCTGCAAAAACGTTGGGTTATTACAACTGATCACTCGAGCTAATGACTATTTCTGCTATCGTCATCGTTACAGCCTTGATTTCTATTGGCGCATTTAACGCCAAAGATTTGATGAATAAGCTGGTATTAAATCCTTACATGGTAGCACACCGTAAGGAATATTGGCGGTTGATCACCCATGGTTTGATCCATAAAGATTTTCTCCACTTGCTCTTCAATATGTATGTTTTGTGGGGATTTGGACAAACGCTCGGACATGTCTTTTCGAAGCCGGAGATGTTTGAGGCTCAATTTGGACCCAATACTTGGTGGGGCAGTCTCCTTGGCAACAATGCATTTTTAATGCTTTATGTTGGCTCAATTGTTTTCGCAGCGCTTCCGTCCATGGTGAAACACAAAAACAATCCTGGGTACAGTTCGTTAGGTGCATCTGGAGCCGTATCAGCCGTTGTTATGGCGTACATCATAATTTTTCCAACTCAGAAACTCTCCTTGCTATTCATTCCTGTTCCAATGCCCGCTTTCGTGATGGGCATTTTATTCTTCGCTTATGAAACGTATATGAATAGGAGAGGGGGAACCGGAATTGCGCACGATGCGCATCTGTTTGGCGCATTGTTCGGCTTGATCTTTTTATTGATAGTTATGCCGGGTGTTTACCCGCGATTTGTAGAGCAGGTGCTCGCGTCGTTCCGATAGAGAAGTTATTTTTCAACGACGCGAATTACAAAGAGATCTTCGTTTGGTTTCTTCATAAAATATTCTTCTCGCGCAAATTTCTCCAGACTTGATGCATTGTTGGAAAGGTCATCCAAGGCTTCGCGAATGATCTCGTTTTCACCTTCGAAGTACTTAATTTCCCGCTCCATGCTTTTCAATTCGCCATAGCTTTCAGCAATGAAAATCAGGTCTACATCGTTGAAGAACATCATCCAAACAACGAACACACCAAGAGTGACACCGTATCTACCTTTCAGAAATCGGATGATTTTTTTCTTCATGTTACAAAGGTGATTCATTTCGCGCATCAGTGAACCTTGGTGCTTTTGCATTTTTCAACGAAGGGGTATTAAAAAAGGGAACCGAAGTTCCCTTTCTATTATTCTTGTTCTTCACCTGAGGTATCAGGAGCAGGTTTTTCATCGGCTTTTTTCTTTTTCCGACTTGCGCCTTTTTTAACCGTTACGATAATATCGCCAGTAACCAGATCAACGTCAGCCTCAATCATATCGCCTTCTTGCACTTTTGCGGAGATGATTTGTTCTGCGAGAGGGTCTTCGAGGTATTTCTGGATTGCTCTTTTCAGCGGACGAGCACCGAATTTATCATCGAATCCGCGTTCAGCGATGAAGTCTTTCGCTTTATCCGTGAGCGAGATATCGTATCCAAGTGCTTTTACACGGTCGAACAGTTTATCCAATTCCAAATCAATGATTTCATGGATGTGTTCGCGTTTGAGCGACTTGAACATGATGATATCGTCGATACGGTTCAGGAATTCCGGAGCAAATGCTCGTTTTAGAGCGCTTTCTACTACACCTTTTTTATCGGTTTCTTCGCGTTCGCTTTTAGCTGCGGTACCGAATCCGACACCCGTTCCAAACTCCTGGAGTTGACGCGCCCCGATGTTCGAGGTCATGATCATGATGGTGTTGCGGAAATCAATTTTCCGACCTAGGCTGTCCGTCATTTGTCCGTCATCCAACGCTTGAAGAAGCAGGTTGAAAACATCCGGGTGAGCTTTTTCCACTTCATCCAGCAAGACGATACAGTATGGCTTTCTGCGCACTTTTTCCGTCAACTGGCCACCTTCTTCGTATCCTACATATCCCGGAGGTGCTCCGATGAGTCGAGAAACGGCAAACTTTTCCATGTACTCACTCATATCAATCCGTATCAAGGCATCTTCTGAATCGAATAGATACTTTGCCAATTCTTTCGCCAATTGGGTTTTACCAACACCTGTAGGTCCGAGGAAAATAAATGAACCAATTGGCTTGTTTGGATCTTTCAGGCCGGCTCTGTTGCGCTTAATCGATTTTACAACCTTTTTAATCGCTTCATCCTGACCAATTACTTTACCTTCAAGCGCATCTTCCATGCGAGCTAGGCGGCCGCTTTCTTTTTCTGCGATTTTCTGAACAGGGATACCAGTCATCATCGCAACCACTTCTTCGACATTGTCGACAGTTACTGTTTCGCGGTGATTCTTAGAATCTTCCTCCCATTTCTTTTTGGCAGCTTCTAGCTTTTCCATGAGCTGCCTTTCTTTATCGCGGAGTTTCGCTGCCTCTTCGTATTTCTGGCTGCGAACGACCTTGTTTTTATCTTCTTTTACCTCTTCAATTTGCTTTTCGATTTCAATGATCTCTTTCGGCACATTGATGTTATTGAGGTGCACACGCGATCCAACTTCATCGAGAGCATCAATCGCTTTATCCGGAAGGTGACGATCAGTGATGTAACGAGCAGTTAGTCGCACACATGCTTCAATCGCATCCGGTGTATAATTTACGCTGTGATGGTCTTCGTATTTGTCTTTAATGTTGTTGAGAATCTGAATCGATTCGTCGATGGTTGTAGGCTCAACGATCACTTTTTGGAACCTTCTTTCGAGCGCTCCATCTTTTTCAATGTGTTGGCGATACTCATCGAGTGTAGTTGCTCCAACACATTGAATTTCACCGCGAGCGAGGGCAGGTTTGAACATATTCGAGGCATCGAGAGACCCACTTGCACCACCTGCGCCAACGATGGTGTGAATTTCATCGATGAAGAGAATCACGTCAGGAGATTTCTCAAGTTCATTCATAACCGCCTTCATTCTTTCTTCGAACTGGCCTCGGTATTTCGTACCGGCTACCAACGAAGCTATGTCGAGGGTTACAATTCGCTTACCGAAAAGCACTCGGCTCACCTTTTTCTGAATAATGCGAAGTGCGAGTCCTTCAGCAATGGCCGACTTACCAACACCTGGTTCACCTATTAGAATAGGATTGTTCTTTTTCCGGCGGGAAAGAATTTGCGACACGCGTTCAATTTCTTTTTCGCGTCCCACAATCGGATCTAGTTTCCCTTCTTCAGCGAGTTTGGTGAGATCACGTCCGAAGTTATCTAGAACAGGTGTTTTACTCTTGGTATCACCTTGTTTTTTTGGCCCTCCCGAGGCAAAACTGCGATCATCATCGTCGTCTTGAGAGCCTGGGAATTCCGCTTTAGGAAGTTCTGTTTCTGGATTTTCCATAAGGATGGATTCAAATTCGTCTTTAGCCACTTCATAATTTACATTGAAAGAGTGCAAAGACTTAGTGGCGATATTGTCTTCATCTTTCAGGATCGAAAGCAGGAGGTGTTCGGTTCCAATGACCGGACTTTTAAACACCCGAGCTTCCAAATAGGTTATTTTGAGTACTTTTTCGGCTTGCTTTACTAGCGGAATATTGCCTTGAGCAGCCGTTTTACTTGATTGCGATTTAATAGAAGACTCCACAGACTTTCTCAGTTTTGAAAGGTCTACATGCAGGCTTTCAAGTATTTTAATTGCGGTTCCTTCACCCTCCCGGATGATGCCCAACAAAAGATGTTCAACGCCAATGTAGTTATGTCCGAGTCGAATAGCTTCTTCTCGGCTGTACGTTATAACATCTTTTACACGTTGTGAAAATTTTGCATCCATATTCTAATCCCCATCCTCAGCTATTTCTACTAAGGTACTCTGATTTCTGAGTTTGTTCAAAATTATTCGGACAGATTTCCACTCTGAAAGTACGCTTTAGTTTTTATTCACAGTCGGGTGTGTGATTTTGTGAAAAACATCTTCGTTTATTCGGCACGCAGAGAGGGTTTATCTGTATTTTCGTGGGTCTCATCAAAATCTGTGCAAAACACACAAACTGGACGATATGGCAGAAGGGGAAAAGATTATTTCCATCAATATTGAGGATGAAATGAAATCCGCGTACATCGATTATTCGATGTCGGTTATTGTAGCCCGTGCACTTCCTGATGTTCGCGACGGACTGAAGCCTGTTCACAGACGCGTATTATATGGTATGCTTGATTTGGGCGTACTTTCGAACAGACCGTACAAGAAATCAGCGAGAATTGTAGGGGAGGTGTTGGGTAAGTACCACCCACACGGAGATTCATCGGTTTATGACACCATGGTCCGTATGGCTCAGGAGTGGTCATTGCGTTATCCAATGGTCGACGGTCAAGGTAACTTTGGCTCTATTGACGGAGATAACCCTGCGGCGATGCGTTATACCGAGGCTCGACTTCGGAAAATTGCGGAAGAGATGTTGGCCGATTTGGAGAAAGAAACGGTTGATTTCGCTCCTAACTTCGACGATTCTTTGGAAGAGCCTACTGTTCTTCCTGCCAAAGTGCCTAATCTATTGGTGAATGGCGCAAGTGGAATTGCCGTAGGTATGGCTACCAACATGCCTCCTCACAACCTGACGGAGATTGTGGATGGTACGATAGCATACATTGAAAATGAGCAGATCACCATCGAAGAGCTCATGGAGTTTGTTAAGGCTCCTGACTTTCCGACAGGCGGTGTTATATATGGTGTTGAAGGTGTTCGTGAAGCGTTCGAAACCGGTCGCGGTCGAGTGGTTATCAGAGCTAAAGCCAACATCGAAGAGGTTGATGGAAGAGATGCTATCATTGTAGAAGAAATTCCTTACCAGGTCAACAAAGCTGAGATGATCAAACGCACAGCTGATCTGGTAAATGAAAAGAAAATCGAAGGGATTTCGGAGATTCGTGATGAGTCTGACCGTACTGGAATGCGCATTGTATATGAGTTGAAGCGCGATGCTATTCCGAACGTTGTGTTGAACAAATTGTTCAAGTATACCTCCCTTCAAACATCCTTCTCAGTTAACAATATTGCTTTGGTGGCCGGACGTCCTCAGATGCTCAATCTGAAAGATCTCATCCGTCATTTCGTTGATCACCGCCATGAAGTAGTTGTTCGTAGAACCCAATACGAGCTGAAGAAGGCCGAAGAACGAGCGCATATTCTCCAAGGATTAATTATTGCCATCGACAATTTGGACGAGGTGATCAGCTTGATTCGTTCAAGCTCTACCCCTGAAGATGCCCGAACTGGCTTGATGGAACGATTTGAACTCAGTGAAATTCAGGCTCGAGCCATCCTTGATATGCGACTGCAGAAGCTCACCGGACTGGAACGCGATAAGCTGCGTGAAGAGTACGATGAGTTGATGAAAGAAATCGAATATCTGAAGAGCATTCTCGACAGCCGAGAACTGCGCATGCAGATTATCACAGATGAGCTCAAAGAAGTAAAAGAACGCTTCGGTGACGAACGTCGCTCACGCATTGAATACAGCAGTGCCGACTTGAGCATTGAAGATATGATTCCTGATGAGAGTGTAGTGGTTACTATTAGCCATGCCGGTTACATCAAGCGCACGCGTTTGAATGAGTACCGCACTCAGGCAAGAGGAGGAGTAGGGTCGAAAGGAAGCAGTACTCGGGAAGATGATTTCCTTGAGCACTTGTTTACGGCAACGAACCACAACTGGCTCCTCATCTTTACAGAAAAAGGGAAGTGCTTC
>JBJOIB010000217.1:0-3060 GCA_046047375.1 Bacteroidota bacterium | reverse complement strand
AATCAGCGTTTGCTCACCGGTTTCATCGCGTTGGAAGCCATTTTGGAGCAATTCAGTTCGATTTTCAACAAACTCAGGGAACCTATTGATCACGAACCGATGTTGATGTTCGGTGCCGCAGGTGTGATGTTGGGCGTTTGCATGCAGGAAGAAGGCAAACGAAGAAAATAAAACGAGTACACAATGTTTCATGGCTGCTGATTTTAGATGAAATTACAGCCAGAGAGTGGTTCATCCCCCCTTAAAAAAGGTCAAAAAAAGGCAAAAAATATACGTTTCAAAACCAGATAAGAAATCATTTCACAGCCAGCACAAATCGGTTTTTTCCTTGCATATCAGTCACTACGGATACAGATTGAAAGACAGGTTCGAGAAGATTGGCGACATCGATAGCATAGTTCTCATGGCATTCAAAGGCGAGTACACCTTTAGGGTTTAGGTGACACTTGGCAATTTCGCGATAGAAAATGAGTGGGTCGTTATTGGGCACAAATAAAGCTTGGTGAGGTTCAAAATTTTTGACTTGTGACTGCATGTTTTCCAGCTCCTTTATTGGAATGTAAGGAGGGTTGGAGACAATGAGGTCAAAAGATTGTGTTGGTTTAGTTTGCGTGATATCCATTTGATGAAACTCAATATATACATCATTTGAGAGGGCATTTTTTTTCGCCATCTCGAGCGCTTCGGGAGAGACATCCACAGCGGTTATTTTAGCTTGCGGCCATCTTGAAGCCAAGGCTATTGCGATGCATCCGGATCCAGTTCCAATATCGATGACATGGGAAGGATTTGGTTTCGTTTTAATTGCGAGATCAACGAGTTCTTCCGTTTCGGGGCGCGGTATTAGTGTGTGTTGAGAGACGAGAATTTTATGGTTAAGGAAGAAAGAGAATCCGACAGCGAGTTGCACGGGCATGCCGTGATTTAGTTTATGAGCCAGGTCGGCCAGTTTATTTAGTTCAGACTCGCTGAAGCGATAATTGAGTAGTAGTTGAGTTCGGGATTTATTGGATACTGCTTCTGTGAGGACGCGAATTGTAGCATTTTTTTCGCGTTGGTCAGGTTCAGTTAGGATAGAATTGAGCCAATTGGAGACAGAGGCGATGTTGTTTTGGGAGGGCCACATGGGGCGAAGGTAGTTAATAATGGGTGGAAATGGCGAGGGTACACTTCGCTTTATTCTTATCCGCAAAGTGTAAAAACCGCGTTATACCCGTCTTTCAGTCGATGAACTCCCGACATGCAAGATTGCAGTGAAATGCGAATTGAAGTTTCATGGAAATGATTTTTTTACACTTTGCGGATAAGAAAAAAAAGAAATTTTTCCTTATGATAAAGTGACTCATTCCACTCGAATTGAAAGCACTTTTTACACTTTGCGGATAGGAAAAAACGGAAATCAAAGACTTAATAAAAGCCGCTCCGCTGTCGCCATATTCGTAGCCAACGGAACATTATGAACATCGCAAATCCGCATTAACATCAAAATATCCGGCTCATGAGGATGCTTGTCCAATGGATCCCTGAAAAAGAAAACCATGTTCACTTTTCCCTCGCTTACCTGTGCCGCAATTTGAGCATCACCACCAAGTGGACCCGACATCACTTTTTCTACCGTAAGCCCAGCTTGCTCCGCATGTCTTCCCGTAGTTCCCGTGGCAATTAATTCAATGCCCCTGGCCGATAAAACCTCCCGATGGTCCATCAGAAAGCGAACCATGTCTGCTTTCTTTCCGTCGTGTGCTATAATGGCTATTTTCATCGCTTTTTAACGAATACTTGATACCCATACCTCTCCAATGGCAGCTCCCCATTCTCAAATATGGTCAACTTATGCCCGTTGAAAATGCTTTCGAACTCTCCCGTCAATGACTCGCTGAAAACAACCGTAACCGGCTGACCCGATAGGTTCACCAAGGTCACTACTTCACTAGCCCCTTGCTGTCTGAGAAAACAAAAAACATCAGCGTCATTGCCTGTTTTTATTCTTCGCACTTCTCCACCATAAGCACCGTTCCATAAAGCCTCTTCTTTCGAATGAACCTGCATCATTCGACGATAAAAATCAGTATAAGCTGTATTTGACCAATCGATGGTGTCTTTGTCGAAAAAGCGAAGTCGCTTCTTCATCCCTACTTCCTGTCCACTATAAATCAACGGTGTTCCCAAATTAAACGCCAAGGTCGCAAAGGCTAGATGTCCATCACCATAACGCTCGAAAACAGTTCCGTTCCATGAGTTTTCATCGTGATTGGTCGTAAAAGTCATTCGGTAAGCGTTCGCATCAAACACCGAATCTTCGCGTGTGATATACGACTCTAGATCTGCAAGCGACTTCTTCCCTTTGGCTATCTCATTCATGATGTGCATCAGCTCCCAGCTATAGCTCATATCGAAAGCGCGCTCATGGTGAGCCGGATTTTCGGCTTCCGCTAACATGAAAATATCCGACTTGAGCGAATCCAATTCCTGCCGTGCTTGATTCCAAAAATCAACCGGAACTTTGTCTGCAACGTCGCAACGAAATCCATCAACATCGGTTTGAACCACCCAAAACTTCATCGCATCTATCATGGCTCTGCGCAAGCCTTCATTTTCGTAGTTCAACTGGGCCACATCCCACCAATCTGTCCCCAGTGGAGGCTGAAGGTTTCCGAGTGAATCAAGAAGGTAATATTCTTTGTGCGACTTCGACCAAACGTTATCGAATGCACTGTGATTCGCGACCCAATCGATGATTACTTTCAATCCATACGAGTGGGCTTCATTTACAAACGCCTTAAAGTCTTCCATGCTCCCGAATTCCGGATTCAATGCCGTGTAATCCCGCACAGAGTAATAACTTCCCAAAGACCCTTTTCGATTTTCCTGACCAATCGGATGCACCGGCATCAACCACAACACACCCACACCCAGATCCTTTAAGCGAGGCAAATCCTTGCGAACCGCTTCAAGCGTGCCTTCCGGACTGTATTGCCGAATGTTCACTTCATAGATGGAAACGTTTTTGGACCATTCCGGGTGCCGAAGAACTTCGCTAATAATTGTTTCTGAAACCGG
>JBJOIB010000216.1:0-9559 GCA_046047375.1 Bacteroidota bacterium | reverse complement strand
AAAACCACATACGAAACTCGGTGAACTGGCCTCTACTGCCATCTGCGGAAACGATATCTCCTCCTCGGTGCTCTACGTGTCGGCTCTGTCTATATACTGGGCCGGACAATACGCGTGGATTACCCTCCTCATCGTGGCGGTGGTGCTGTTTCTCTTTCGTAACATCTACGCTGAGGTCGTAGGGGCTATCCCCATGAACGGCGGAGCTTACAACGCTCTCCTCAATACCACCAGCAAGTCTACGGCATCGTTTGCCGCTACACTCACTATCCTCTCATACATGGCCACCGCAGTTATCTCTGCCAACGAAGCCATGCACTACCTGCACCACCTCGTCCCTTCTCTGCCCGTTATAGGCGCAACCATAGGCCTGCTCGCTCTCTTCGCAGCGCTTACCATTGGTGGAATATCGGAATCGGCGAAGGTGGCCATCGGAATTTTCTCTTTCCACCTCATCTCGCTGCTGGTGCTGTTCGTGGCAGTGGTGGCTTACCTCTCTATGAACGGCATCGATATTTTCTTCGTCAACCAAGCCGCTCCCACGCGGGATGGCAGTATCATGCACGCTATCTTCTTCGGTTTCGCCGCTTCTATGCTGGGTGTGTCTGGATTCGAAAGCTCTGCCAACTTTGTCGAAGAACAAGAACGCGGCGTATTTCCAAAAACGCTCCGCAATATGTGGGCTGTCGTATCGGTCATCAACCCGCTTACCGCTCTCTTCGCCCTCGCTCTCTTTGCCCTGCCGGTGCTGCAATCGCAAGAGTTTCAAAACACGCTGCTCATTCACATGGGTGAACAAGCGGGCGGCCATTGGCTCAGTGTGCTCATTGCTGTAGATGCCGTGCTGGTGCTCAGCGGTGCAGTGCTTACCAGCTTTGTGGGTGTAACGGGCTTGCTCGAACGCATGGCCCTCGATCGCATCCTGCCACAATTCTTCCTCAAACGCAATAAACGCGGCAGCTCTCACCGCATCATCATCACTTTCCTCCTGCTCAGCATCAGTGTGCTACTCATCACCCACGGCGATGTAACGCTGCTGGCCGGTGTCTACACGCTGTCGTTCCTCTCTGTTATGGCGCTCTTCGCCATCGGAAACATCTTTCTCAAAGCCAAACGCGCTCAACTGCCTCGCCCGGTAAAAGCCTCATGGATCTCCATCCTAATCGCTATCGTGGCGGTGCTCATCGCCCTCTACGGCAACGTGCTCATGCCACCCAAAGGCGATGCCCCAAGCAATCTCACGGTCTTTATGCAGTACTGCGTTCCTCTCGTGGTGCTCATCGCCATCATGCTCAACCGCACCATGCTCCTGCGGCTGCTGTTCCGCATCATCCAATCGGTGTTCAGACCGGTGCAGCAGTTCGTGTACCGCACCAACAGCGGCATCATCTCGCTCATCGATGAAATCAACGCACAAGAATTTGTCTTTTTTACCCGCGGTGAAAACATCGCTACCCTCAATAAAGTCATGCTGTATGTGATTGGAAATGAGCAAACACGCAAGGTAAAGATCGTCACGATCCTAAAACCGGGCGATGAGTTGCCGCCAGACATTTACAAGGAAATCGACTTCCTCGATCGGGAATATCCCGAAATTAAAATCGAGTTTGTCATTCGTGAAGGGGTGTTCGGACCTGAAATTATCCGCCAACTATCCGAAGAGTGGAAAATTCCGATTAATTTCATGTTCATCGGATCGCCTAGCAACAAGTTCCCATACCGCATCGAAGAACTCGGCGGCGTCCGTTTGATTATCTAACGTATGCGCAATTTTGGTCTGGATGTGCTTCGCTCTATGAGCATCGTATTTGTTTTGATGCAGCACGCGCACATCAACATTCCCGGCCTGCAACCACTGCGCATCGGGTTGATTGGTGTTGAGGTTTTTTTTGTGTTGAGCGGCTTCCTCATCGGTGGCATCCTCTTAAAATCGTTTGAAACGCACCAAGGCGATGCGGGCATGCTAAAGGAATTCTGGATCCGCCGATGGTTGCGCACGCTTCCCTTGTATTACCTCGTTTTGGTATTTCGCTATTTCTTCATCGCCCCGGAGGTGGGATCCAACCTGGTGTACTACTTTTTCTTTCTCCAAAACAATTTCTACGGCATCTCTTTCATGGATGTATCGTGGAGTTTGGTGATCGAAGAATGGTTCTATCTGCTGGCTCCCGTGCCGCTTCTTTTGGTTTTCCGCCGCGGCGGGATGGATGGTCTCAAAAAAGCCATCCCTCTCATGATTGCGGTCATCTTGCTGCTTCGCGCCACCATGGTCTATCGGTACAACACGCCGTACGAAGGCCTAAATGGTTTGGTGCCTGTGCGCATGGATGCCCTCTTGATAGGTGTTTTGCTGAGCTTGCTTCGCCGCGATGGAGGGGTGTGGAGCAAGCTGGCATCGGCAAAATTCGCTTTCGGCGGCCTGTTGCTTTTGCTCGCATATCTGGTGTATTATCACTCGGTGTCATCGGGCCCGATGAACGGTGTGAACGATCATTTTGCTCTGCGCGCCTTCGGATTTACGGTGCTCCCCCTCACCATAGGATGTCTGCTTCCGTGGTTCAGTGAATTGAAGGTTGAAAAACGGTTTGGACTGCAGCAATTGGTGCATCGAACTGCACTGTACACTTACGCACTCTACTTGATTCACCCCATGTGCTTTGACGTGCTGCATGGGTGGAACTTAAGCGACAAGCCTCTCCTGCTCTTTTTGGCGGGAAGCACCTTTTCTTACGCCGTTGCAGCCTTGGTGTACCACCTCATTGAAGCCCCTATTTTGCGCTGGCGCGACCGAATGGTGCCGGCTTCTTACTCCCGGGTGGTCTGAGGTGAAAATCGGTAGTACATGAGCTGGTGTGGCCCTATTTGCGGGATGTCGTACCATTCATCGATGCGATCAAAGCCCATACGCTCGTAGAAACCCAGGGCTATTTTGCGCGCATCGCACCAAAGAACGTCGTAGCCCATTGCTTGCACCCTCTCAAGAGCGGCTTCCACCAAGGCTCTCCCCGCACCCGTTCCTCTTACATCGGGATCGGTAGCCATGGCGCGCAAGCGGTACTGTTTGATGTCTGTAAGCTTGGGAGTGTGCATTTCGAACAGTGAACACACGCCCACAATCACATCGCCGCTGTATGCGGCAAAATGAATGGCGTCTTCACGGTCATCAATATCAATGAAACACTCGTCTACACCGGCTTTGTGAGGCCAAAGCACCTTGTAGCGCAGCGGACGTGTCAATAGAGACGGTACTTGTTCAATCTTCATCGTCAAAATCAGGAAATTCAAAGAAGTCGTCCAAATTGCGGCGATCTTTCTTGGTTGGCCGACCCAATCCACGTGGACGTTGTTCTTGTCCGAGGCGAATCATCTCCATTTTCTTTTTTTCCTCCTCCGGAGTGATGTCTTCTGCATACACCGGTACCAAGGCCGCTCCCACGCGGGATGTCGGCAAAGCCAGCACCTTCCATTGAAAGAGTACAGCACCACGTCGGATGCGAATTTTCTCCCCCACCTTCACTTCTCGCGAGGGTTTTACCACATCTTCGCCCACTACGATTCGGCCGTCTTTGCACGCCTCGGTAGCAATGGTGCGCGTTTTAAACACGCGAATGGCCCACAAGTACTTATCAACCCGCATGCTTCAAAAGTACAAAGAACGGGTGGCAGTGCATGCTTACAATTCGAGAATGATGCCTATGCTCGGCAAGAAAGACCCCGTGGCCGAATCAATGTTAACGGGAATATACGAGCCCGGATTGTTGGGATCTTCGATGGGATTGCCGGCAGAATCGCGCTGCACGTCGATTTCAGGCGCTTGCGGTGCGGCAAAACTGTAAAGGTTCTGAACATCGAAGAAGATGTTCAAGCTCCACTTTTCGAAGAACCATTTTTTGTCGACCCGGAGATCGAGTTGATGGTAAGCCCCCAGGCGTACGGAGTTGAGCTGTGAAAAATCAGGCAATCCAAATCCCACCGTGTTCCATACCGGAATCTGCACACTTGTAGCCACGTCGATTGGGGTCACCGGCAAGCCTCCGCTGTACAAGAAGCGACAGCCCACTTCCCAGTTCTTTTTGAACTTTTTACCTCCCGTCAGAGAGATGATGTTGCGGCTATCCCAGCTAGACGGTATCAACTCGCCTGTGGCATTAGAAAAATCACTTCGCACCCAGGTGTAAGCAACGATTCCATAAAAGCCTTTGTAGAGCTTCTGTTGGTACAAAAACTCAACCCCGTAAGCACGTCCGTTCGATGTACTGGTCACTTCTTCGTTCCCAATCACCCCGAAATTCGCCCCCAGGTTGGCCAGCGAGATCTGCTTATCCACGCTGAACGGATAACGGTCGTATCCCTTCCAAAAACCTTCTACCGATACCACCGTGTTGCGCTCGTCCCAATCGTAACGAAGACCACCCACCAATTGCTTGTTGCGGATGTACTTTAAATCGTTGCGTTGATTTACAAACCCCGTCTCATCGCGGAATCCGAGGATGGTGTATGCCGGCAACTGGAAGTAAATACCCGTGTTAAAGTTGGCGCTCAATCCCGGTAACAGTGAATAGCTGGCCGAGAATCTCGGCGATAGCTGGTCGAGCGGATTGGCCATGGAAGCGGCGAATTCATTGCCGTCCATCCGCAAACCGGCCGACAATACCAATCGGTTGTTCGCGCTTGTTTTGCTCACTTGTCCGAAAGCGCCGTACTTATGCAAATCGATTTCGGAGAAGAAATCGACCTGCTCCAGGCTGTTCGATAAATAACTGAACTGCCTAAAAAACGAGCTGTTGTTGTATTTCGCAAATTCGTAGTTGAGGCCGTAGTTCATTTTCCAGCCGTTGGTGAGGTAGAGTTTGTGCTCTACCCGAAATTTGTTCTCCATCTCCTGGCTCACGTAATCTGAGACCAATTGAAGCGATTCGTCGTTGTCTTCGTATTTGTAAGCGCGGTTGTTCAGCATGTTTCTGCTGGCAACGAATGTCCACAATCCTTTTTCTCCGAAGTGTTCCCACTTTGCCCCGATGGCGTAGTTCCATTGCGTGGTTACAGGCAGGTAATCGAGGATATAGCGGTTGCGGGCAAAATCAGGATTAGCAGTATCAGCGCCGAGGGAGGTGTTGAGCGCAAACTGGTCAACGGCGCCAATTCCGAGTATCGTCAGTTGGTTTTTGTCGTTGATTTTGCTTTTCCATTTGAACTGAAAGTCGTTGTAGGTCGGCAGAAAAGGCAGACCGAGCGCATCGAACAAAAACTGCAAATACGACCGGCGTACGCTGGCGACAATCGACGATTTGGGTCCTGTCGGCCCTTCTACGGTGATTCCTAAGTCGCTAGACCCCACCACCGCGTTGAGGGTGTATTTATCAGACCTTCCCTCTTTGAATCCAAAGTCGAAGACCGAACTGAGGGCATTGCCACGGTTGGCGGGGAAGGCACCCGAGTAGAAATCTACGTTTTCAATGAGATCAACGTTGATGAGTCCCACGGGACCTCCGCTGGCCCCTTGGGTAGCGAAATGGTTAATGTTGGGGATCTCGATACCATCTATGTAAAAGCGGTTTTCGTTAGGAGATCCACCGCGGATCAAGATATCATTGCGGAAAGACGGCGTGGAGGCCACACCCGGCAAGGCGCGAATGGCGCGGGAGATATCTCTGTTTCCACCAGGATTTCGCTTTACCTCGTTCACTCCAATGGTACGCACTGAGACCGGAGCTTCTTCGCGGTTAGAGAACGATGTAGTAACGACTTCCGCCCCTTCCAGCACCACTGCTTGTTCAACCAATTGCACGTTTACTGTTGCCGAACGTGCATTGGTAACTTCAATCTCATACACTACCTGTTTTTCGAAGCCGATGAACGATACTTCCAGGTTATAAACCCCGGGCATCAATCCGGTGAGTTCGTAGTATCCATCAATGTCTGAGCTGGCTCCTTTTTCGCTGCCTTGTAGGACAATACTTGCAAAAGGAACAGCCTCGTTGGAAGCCTTATTCGTAACCCTTCCCTTGATGATTCCGTTTTGAGAGAACAGTGGCAATGCTGCTAATAGAAATAGCAGAACGGAAGCAATTCGTTTCATTTCGATCGTAGTATAAGTCCATTAAACAGTGAAATTGGCGAAAAGTTCTAACCTAATTGACAATGAAAAAGATCTTAATGCTCCTGGGTGTACAAGCGATGTTTTTTGCTACCACCACACAAGCGCAAACAGCGTGCACGGAGAACGAAAACGGCTCGTGCGAAAAAACAGCTGAACTCGCGGCTTATACCATTTGCAAATACAGCAACATCAAATCGAAAGACAAGGTAAGCGAGGTGTACGGCATTTGCCTCGATTACTATGTTTCATCTACCATGCCCATGAATCGCAACGAGCAGGCTCAGCTTGAGCTGAAAGAAACGTTCGAGGAGAGCATGCGCAAAGCCATGACGTCAGAGGAGCGCAAGGGTTTTCAGAAGTGGCTAGCATTGCAACAGGCTGTTGCAACAGAAAAATAGGTAACTGGATTAGATCCGAATATCGAGGTTGAGTGCCTTTCGCAGCTTTTCCAGCGGCGGGTATTTTTCGGCGAGTTTGCTGTATTTATCCTTATCGGTTAACAGCTCCATCACCTTGATTTCTTCTTCGTTTACCACGTATTCGAAGCTGATAGCATAATTCTGCAAACGCTCACGAAGGAAAGCCAGCGCTGCAAAGCTCTCTTCCTCAAGGAGCGTTTTTTGGTATCCTGCAGAAAGCTGAAACGTGATGGTTGTATCTTTCAATTGAGGCTGTTCAACCGTCACAATGGCGATGATATTCACCTTCGATTCTTGTTTCAGTTTATCGAGGTAGGCTTTCCACGCCTCTTGAAAGGCCTCTTGGGTAACCTCTTTGCGCGGCAGAGCCACATCGATGGTTTCTTCCGCGTTGCTTTCAGCGGCCGGGGCTTTCAAATCAGCCAGTCGGCGGCGCTGCAGTTCTTCATTCATTCCGAAGGTTTCCTGCTCCGAAATGCGCACATCACGGCGATTTAATATTCCGGCAGGAGCAGTAAGCGGCTTAGGTATAACAGGCTGACCGGTGTTTACAAGAGGTGTTTCTTGATTTGCTGCGGCGGTTGCAACCTGTCTGATCTTAGCACCGATAATGGGAATCAGGCTAGCTGTGACTTTTTTTTTTCGCGGATTTTCGCCGGTAACGAACACAACTTCATCAGCGATAATTCCACGAGAAGGCGCGGATTGCGGCTGTTTTTGTAGTTGATATCGGCCTCGTTCAACTCATTGAGACCATTTTGGATAACCGCTAGTTCGATGCGCTTAACCTGGTCTTGGAACATGGCCTTCACCCCGTCACTCATTTCCAGGATGTTCAGCGTTTGCGGATGGTAGGCAACCAACAAATTGCGAAAGTGCTCACCCATTCCGGCAATGAAATGGTGCATATCGAACCCTTTGCGCACCACATCGTCCAGCTTCAGCAGCACTCCAGGAATGTCTTCGTTCAAAATCATGTCGGTGATTTCAAAATAAAGATCATGTCCGAGCACATTCAAGTTAGCCGCAACCGCTTGATAGGTTAGATTTCCACCTGTAAAGGCCACCACTTGGTCGAAGATGGAGAGGGCATCGCGCATGGCTCCATCCGCTTTTTGGGCGATGACGTGAAGCGCTTCTTGTTCTGCTGACAGCCCTTTTTCATCCACAATTTTTTGCAGATGAGCCACCATATCGGTAACCGTAATTCGTTGAAAATCAAATATTTGACAACGCGACAAAATGGTTGGAATCACCTTGTGTTTTTCGGTGGTTGCCAAAATGAAGATAGCGTGCGCAGGAGGCTCTTCGAGTGTTTTGAGGAAGGCGTTAAACGCCGATGTGGAAAGCATGTGCACCTCATCGATGATGTACACCTTGTATTTTCCCTGAGCCGGCGGTATGCGCACCTGATCGGTAAGCGTGCGAATGTCTTCTACCTTGTTGTTGGAGGCAGCATCGAGCTCGAAAATATTGAACGACCAGTCTTTGGCGTTTTCATCGAGCACATCGAGTTGCTCGGCCGAGCCTGCCTCCACCCCTTCGTTGATAGCTCGGGCGAAGATGCGGGCGCATGAAGTTTTTCCAACTCCGCGCGGGCCGCAGAACAGGTATGCCTGACCGATTTCATTGTGCGCAATAGCCTGCTTGAGCGTTGTTGTAACGCTTTCCTGGCCTACCACCGTTTCCCATCGCTGGGGGCGGTATTTGCGTGCTGAAACCAAATATTGCTGATCAGACATAGCCGCAAATATCGCTCGAAAGCGCCGATCTTGAAAGCGGAGTTATGAACAACCGGTTAATATCGCACTGGCGCCTATCTTACTATTCGCTCAATATCCACGCATTGCTCAAAACGCCAACACGTAAGCAGAATAGCTCTTTCATAAAAAACTGGCTACTCAGGCGTGAATCTTCTCATCCATACATTCGTCAACAATCAGCACCTCTTCACACAAATCATGTTGAAAACCCTCGCAAACTGGATCTGAATAAACCGATAAACCGCATTACCTTTTTGCCTCAAACCAAAACCCATGAAAAAACTAACTCTTGCTGCACTTGGCGGCATGCTACTCATTGCCTCGTGCAAAAAAGAATCCACGGAGTCTCTGCCCCAGGTGGAATACAAAATCGATTTAAGCCTTCAAAGCGAAATGCCCCGAACACCAGCGGCACCGCTGAATGATGCAACCCTCGAAAACACCTTTTTACAGCGCTTGCAAGAAAGGGGTGTTATTCGTTGGCAAGAAAGCTCAGATCTGGAATTGTGGAGTGCTGTTGTGCAATCAGACTCGTTGGTGGTGGTTGGTTACCAGCCGGCGGGATACAGCGATATTGAGCAAAGCATGCACCTTGTAGACGTTACTCAAGGCGAATGGTTAGCGGTGAAAAACGCATTGATTGCCTACATCGTGAATGAAACCAATCGCCTTCACCCTGAAAAACCAATACAAAAAGAAGACATCCTCGCGTATGGCGAAAAATCATTGCCGTATTTCAATATCAAGGTGAGTGATTTCGAAGTGATTGCGGCTTTGCGCCGGATGCAAGTAGTGCGCTATGTAGAACCTACGGGATACGGACTGGAGCCATCCAACCGCTCTTCTTCCGGATGTGGCAGCAACGACCCTGACTATAGCCTACAGGCGGGCCCTGACTACACCACCATCGCGCCGGGTGCAAAAATGTCTTGGAACTATCCCCTCATGAACATTGACGATGCTTGGGCCATGAGCAGCGGCGACAACATCACTGTGGGATTGATTGACAGTGGCGTGAGCCAAGATCAAAACAAACTCAACGGCCAGTTCGCCAGTGGATGGTCTACAGGACGCACCATGACGAAGAAAGGCTTTTTGGAAGACTGTTGGCTGTGGTGGTGCTCTAACCAGGGGGTATATGATGAATGTGGACACGGTACTGCGATGGGCGGCACGATAGCGGCACCTCGCACCTCTGCGGGAAGCTCAGTTGGGGTGGCCTACAACGCGAATCTCATCTCCTGCAAAGCGTCAGAAGACGTGCTGGTAAACACCAG
>JBJOIB010000215.1:0-3042 GCA_046047375.1 Bacteroidota bacterium | reverse complement strand
GGCGATGTGTAGCTTTCACACGCTGTAATGTCGATGATGGAACTGCTCGTTAGGATAGAGAGATACACAGTGATTACACTGTCACAACCGGCAACATTCGGTATCGTATCGTTGTAGATGCCCGTTGTATCCCAATTGTACAAGCCGCTTGGTGAAAGATAAGTGTCGCAAGCCGATTCGTAAATGGTCGAACTAGTACTCGTATTTAGAGTCAAATTAATGGTAATAATGCTGTCACAGCAATTGATGTTCGTTAGGGTGTCCAAGTAAATGCCTGATGCGTAGTAGGTTAAATCTCCTGATGGCACTGTATAGCTATTGCAGGCGAACACATTGATTGAAGATGTGGATGGAGAGCATGGAGACAGTTTTCTGATAAATCCTCCATTGGAATTTGATGTAAATACTCCCGGGCCTGGATTGAAGTCGGCCCCTGCTTGAGAGGTTCCGCAACCAAAAAGGTTTGCATCAGCGTCGAGGCAAATGTGGAGGTCACGGCCTAGATCCAATTGTTTGGCCCATTCGTAGTTACCAGCTGCATCGAGTTTGTAAACAAATCCATCAGAAGAACCAACGGATTCAAGGATTGCAGTGTCTTCACTTGGGTCGAAATCGGCCCAATTCGCGAATTCGCCCGTGCTGTAGATGTTACCTAAATCATCGGTTTGTACATTGTAGGTTACGGTAATCTGTGGGGCACTTTCTATCAACTTTACCCAAATGAGGCTACCATCGCCAGCTTGAAGTTTAGTGAAGAATGTGTTCTGATTCAATGCCCCATCGAGAATAACCTCGTCAGGTCCGGCATCAAAATCCACAACATCATTGAAGGTTCCGGTTGCTATTACATCGCCAAAAATGTCAACGGAAATGGTACGTCCTTTTTGATCGAGTAGGCCACCAATTTGATTCACCCATTCCAAATTACCCATTGCGTCAAGTTTCAAAATGAACGCATCTGTGGCACCGAGTGATATCAATTCAGTTACACCTGGCCCGGGATCAAAATCAATGGCGTCGTTAAAGAATTCGCCTATTACATATACGTCCCCTTCATCGTCAACGGCAATGCCGTTCCCTTTATCGGGATTTACTCCTCCAAACGTTTTTGCCCATATCAAGGTGCCGCTGTTGGTCCATTTGCTGACATAGGCGTCACTGCTTCCTTCAGAGCTGATATTCAAACTCATCGAACCAGGGTCAAAATCAACAGTATTGCTAAAAGTTCCTGTAAACAGGAGGTTGTCATCTGAATCTACTGTAATATCAAAGATGAAGGCCAAAGATTTGAAGGCCCAAATCAGCTCGCCCGCAGCATTGAATTTGGTCAGGAATGTGTTATCGTTACCGGTAGCAACCAGGTTGAAAACGTCGGGGCCGGGATCAAAGTCGGCCGTTCCGTTAAATGTGCCATGCGCATAGATATTACCTTCGGAGTCGATTGTCAGTCCGTAGCATCTGACTGATTGGGGTGCTGTCAACTGCCTGGCCCAAACCAATTCACCTGCGGGATCCAATTTAACCACCAAACCATCGTAACTTCCAGCTGATGTGAAGGTTGAGGTTCCTAAGCCGGGGTCAACGTCTATTGAATTAGTGAACTCTCCAACTGCGACGATGCTTCCTTCCTGATCCACTTTAACCTCGGTCATCGTTGATTGTCCGACAAACAAACGCGCCCATTCAAAAACCTGTGCAGAGGTATTCAAGGAGATCAGAAGCAATGCTAAAAGGATACCTTTCATTGGTGAAATTAAATTCAGTTGGAAAAGTTGAAAGATAGTATTTTTAAGTTGAAAGCGGCATGGGGTGCATCTTCAAGTTGAAATCAGCACGTGATTTCTTGACAGTTTTTCACACATCGGTCGCGATCCTTTCCCGACCTTTGCAACTGACCAAAGTACCGACATGAGTAAGGCCGTTTTTTTCATTTTCTTTTTTTTATCCACGTTTTCTTTGTTTGCACAGAAAGACATCCTAATAGTTGGTACCGTGGTAGATGGAATCACTTCTGACCCTATCCCTTACGCTACGGTTGTTGCGTTTTCAAAAGCAGATGGGTCGACGCTCGCCGGAACCAGCACAGATTTTGAAGGGACATTTGCTTTCAGCATGCGCGCCGTGGATGCTGAATTGCACCTCTCATTTATAGGGTATGAGAAGAAGGTTATTGATGTTGTTCCGACGGGATCGAAAATTTCTCTAGGCGTTATTACATTGGAACGCGCTGTTGAAGCCATCGAAGAAGTTGAGATAACAGCGGAAAAATCTACCGTTGAATTTCAACTTGATAAGCGGGTTTTCAATGTGGGTAAAGATATAGCTAGCGCGGGAGCCAGTGCTATGGACGTGCTGAACAGTGTGCCGAGCGTGAATGTGAATCTTGAAGGACAAATATCGCTACGTGGAAATACTGGAGTGCAAATTTTGATCGATGGAAAGCCATCTGTGCTAGCTGATGGTACCTCCAATGCTCTAGGTTCGATTACTGCAGATATGATTGAAAGCATCGAAGTTATCACCAATCCATCTGCCAAATACAATGCAGAAGGCACTTCGGGGATTATCAACATCATCTTGAAAAAAGAAGAAAAGAAGGGCATGAATGGCTCTATTTCTCTGAATACCGGTTATCCCGATAACCATAGCATCGGTGGAAGCATAAACCTTCGACGGGAGAAGCTGAACTTGTTCACCCAATTCGGCGCCGGTTATCGATCCATGCCATCTTTCTCGGAAAGCATCAACAGGAATGAAATTACGGGGGATGAGGTTCGAAGCAATGGTACCGATTACCGCAATGAGTTTTTCTACAACATTACGCTAGGAGCTGATTATTTTTTCAATGACAACAACAAGCTCACACTGGCAGGGAACTACGCTCTGGAATTGGAGCAACAGCCATCCCTGTTTGTTTTCAATGATTTTGTAGCGGGTGCAACTGTTGCTGACAATACATGGACGCGCACCGAGGAAACTTCGGCAACCAATCCAAAGTGGCAGTACGACCTCCAATATGAAAAGAAGTTCGATGACCATAAA
>JBJOIB010000214.1:0-3461 GCA_046047375.1 Bacteroidota bacterium | reverse complement strand
TTTCATTAACTCGGCATACTCGTCACGGATTTTATCTCTTTCGAGTCCGGTTAAACGCTGCAAGGTCAGATTCAGGATTGCTCTCGCCTGTATTTCCGACAACTGGAAGGTCTCCATCAATCCTTCGCGGGCATCTTCCGGTGTGCGGCTGGCCCTTATCAGGGCGATAACGGCATCCAGATGATCCAGTGCAATCAGGAATCCTTCAAGGATATGCGCCCTCTTCTCTGCTTCTTCCAGTTCGAATTTGGTCTTCCGAATCAACACTTCGTGGCGGTGTTCCACAAAGTGATGAATGAGCTGCTTGAGGTTGAGCATTTCCGGCCGACCATGAACAAGCGCAATGTTATTTACTGAAAATGAGGTTTGTAGCTGAGTGTATTTGAATAAATTATTCAATACAACATTCGTGATGGAATCCTTTTTTAACTCATACACGATGCGCATTCCTTCTCTGTCACTCTCATCGCGTATATCGCTGATGCCCTCCAGCTTTTTATCATTAATCAGGTCGGCCGTCTTTTTAATCATTTCGGCCTTATTCACCATGTATGGAATCTCGGTGACAATGATACGCTCTCTGCCGGCGTCTGCCTGCTCTATGGAAGTTTTAGCGCGAACCACAACCCTTCCGCGACCTGTCTCGAAAGCCTCCTTTACTCCTTCGTAACCATAAATAATTCCACCTGTCGGGAAATCCGGAGCTTTCACAAACTGCATTAACTCCTGTACGGTAATTTCGCGGTTGTCGATGTAAGCAATGGTTCCATCGATGACCTCCCCCAATTGATGAGGCGGCATATTGGTGGCCATACCCACCGCAATACCCGAAGCCCCGTTAACCAGCAGGTTAGGGATTTTAGCCGGCAATACAGTGGGCTCTTCAAGCGAATCATCAAAGTTTAAGCGGAAATCAACCGTATTCTTCTCTATATCGGCAAGCATCTCCTCGGCAATGCGCTTCAATCGGGCCTCCGTGTATCGCATCGCGGCCGGACTATCACCGTCTACCGAACCGAAATTGCCCTGTCCATCTACAAGCGGGTAACGTAAACTCCATTCCTGAGCCATACGAACCATCGCGTCATAAACAGATGAATCCCCGTGCGGGTGATACTTTCCAAGTACCTCACCAACGATTCTTGCAGATTTTTTATGTGCCCTGTTGGATGCAACACCCAATTCCTGCATTCCAAATAAAACTCTGCGATGTACAGGCTTTAATCCATCACGTACATCGGGTAACGCACGTGACACAATGACCGACATTGAATAATCAATGTAGGCCGTTTTCATCTCTTCTTCGATGTTAATTGGAATAATTTTCTCTCCTTCTGCCATAAAATCAGTTAAACATGAACTGTATAATTGTTGTTAGGTAACAACGTAAAATCAAGTTGCGAATATAGTCCAATTGGGCAAAAGCAGCTGTTTTTTGTAGCATTATAATTAACAAAAATCTGTTTGTAATTAACAATTCTGACAGGTTGATGCATTCGACAGGCTTCTATTTTTGTCATTGTCACTGTCTCAATCTTTTCAGTATTTTTGATTCGAATGACACCACAAACCATTTAAATATCATGGAAGCTAGATTTTCACCACGAGTTAAGGATGTGATTTCCTACAGCCGCGAAGAGGCACTGCGCCTGGGGCACGATTACATGGGCGTTGAGCACCTGCTGTTAGGCATCATACGTGAAGGAGAAGGTATGGCCATCAGGATTCTGAAGAATCTGGGCGTAAATGTTCCTGAGCTTCGAAAACAAATTGAAGGATCAATCAAAGTATCTTCAGGTAAATCTCTTAACCTCAATCAGATACCACTTGTAAAACAAGCTGAGCGAGCCCTCAAGGTCACCTATCTTGAGGCCCGGCTATTCAAAACCAATCTAATCGGTACTGAGCACCTCCTGCTCGCTATTCTTAAAGATGACGACAATATTGTCACAAAAACCCTTGAAAAATTTAACGTGAATTATTCTATTGTAAGAGACGAACTTAAAAATCTGCTGACCGAAGAACCCCGGGCGCAGGCTTCCTCAAATCCCCTCGACGATGATAACGACGACGATGGTGGCACCTTTGGTGGTGGTGGATCCGGTGGCGGTACTAAAAAAGTAAGTGATTCGAAATCCAAAACTCCTGTTTTGGATAATTTCGGACGAGACCTCACCAAAGCGGCCGAAGAAGGTAAACTCGATCCAATTGTTGGACGTGAAAAAGAAATTGAACGTGTTTCGCAAATTCTTTCAAGAAGAAAGAAAAACAATCCTATATTAATAGGTGAACCGGGTGTTGGTAAATCAGCCATCGCCGAAGGTCTTGCGCTTCGAATCATTCAGAAGAAAGTAAGTCGAGTTCTGTTCGATAAACGCGTTATCACGCTTGATCTTGCCTCACTGGTGGCAGGAACCAAATACCGCGGTCAGTTCGAAGAACGGATGAAAGCTGTGCTGAACGAGCTGGAGAAAAGCCCCGATGTGATATTATTTATCGATGAAATTCATACCATTGTTGGTGCCGGCGGTGCTTCAGGCTCTCTCGATGCTTCCAACATGTTTAAACCCGCGCTGGCACGCGGTGAAATTCAGTGCATTGGAGCCACTACACTCGATGAGTACAGACAATACATCGAAAAAGATGGTGCACTTGAAAGAAGATTTCAGAAAGTCATAGTAGATCCTACTTCTGCCGAAGAAACTGTGCAAATCCTGAATAACATCAAGGCCAAGTACGAAGATCACCACAATGTTAACTATACCGACGAAGCCATCAAAGCCTGTGTTACTTTAACACAGCGCTATGTAAGCGACAGACATTTACCTGACAAGGCAATAGACGCACTCGACGAAGCCGGTTCACGGGTTCATATTACCAATATTCATGTTCCTCAGAATATCCTCGATATCGAAGCGAAAATTGAAGAGGTAAAAGCTGAGAAAATTCAGGTAGTTAAATCGCAGAAATACGAAGAGGCAGCGCGTCTGCGCGATAAAGAAAAACAACTCATCGAGCAACTCGATGCTGCCAAAAAAGCATGGGAAGAAGAAACCAGAAACAACCGTCAAACAGTTACTGAAGATAACGTAGCGGAAGTTGTGGCAATGATGACCGGCGTTCCAACGCAGCGTATTGCTCAAAACGAAAGCAGTCGTTTGGTTAAAATGTATGACGAAATTCAGGACAAGGTAATTGGACAGGATGAAGCCATTAAAAAAGTAGTAAAAGCTATCCAGCGCAATCGCGCGGGATTAAAAGACCCCAACCGCCCAATCGGATCGTTCATTTTCCTCGGTCCTACAGGTGTGGGTAAAACGCAGCTGGCCAAAGTGCTTTCTCGTTATCTCTTCGACAGCGACGATGCGCTTATTCGTATTGATATGAGCGAATACATGGAAAAATTTGCGGTATCGAGATTGATTGGTGCTCCTCCGGGATATGTGGGTTACGAAGAAGGT
>JBJOIB010000213.1:0-6252 GCA_046047375.1 Bacteroidota bacterium | reverse complement strand
TCGCCTTCGCTAACCAAGGCAAGAACAGCATTGGCGATGGATTGCTTGGCACCGGTGGAAATCACTATCTGATCTGCCTTGTAGTCTAGCTGATTGTCGCGCTTGAACTTCAGAGCGATCGCTTCACGCACTTCCTGGTATCCATTTACCGGAGGATAATGTGAGTAGTTCTGGTCGATGGCTCGTTTCGCAGCCTCTTTAATGAAATCGGGTGTGTTGAAATCAGGCTCCCCCAGACTCAATGAAATTACATCGAGTCCTTTGGCTTTTAACTCGCGTGAGATGCGCGCCATAGCCAATGTAGCTGATTCGGATAATCCTTGCAAAAGTGCGCTTACACGCTGGTTTGAGGTGTCTGTGCTTGACATACGGTAGATTCTTCAGATGCAAAGCTAATTCATTCCCAAAGGTTTTTGTTCGTTTCACCAGGGTGTTTTCAACTCAATTGCGTGAATCGCCCTCAGTGATTCTTTTAATTTCAGGAAAAAGCTGTGCACCGAATGCAAGCAACAGTAGGGTGAGTACCGCATTGAATGCAATAAGCAAACTGCTGAAGGTGAACGATTTGGATTCGATAGCGGCCGTGTTAGCGAACCAAGTTACGATGGGGGTTAAAACAGCAACAACCGGGTAAACCCAAGGCTGTGCACGCTTTCGTGACAGTAAACCAAATCCAAAAAGTCCGATCAAGGGACCATACGTAAACCCAGCAAGAAAGATCAATTGATTGATCGCACTCAGGTTCAAGGAATAATGCAAAATGATGATCACTACAAAAAGCACAACCGACATAGCTACGTGAACGGTTTTACGCAGGCGCTCACGCTGCTTTTCTTCGCGCTCTTGGATGTTTAAGAAATCCACACAAACGGAGGTTGTTAATGCTGTGAGCGCACCATCGGCAGAGGAATAAGCAGCGGCTATAAGTCCTATGAGAAAGAAGATCCCTATCGCTCCTGACAATTCGGAACGCAGAGCGATTTCAGGAAAAAGCAGGTCTGTGCGCATGTTGCCCAAGGCGTCTGTCGGTACAGCCAGTTGTTCGCTTGCGCTATACAGGAATAACAACACTCCAAGTGTTAAGAAAAGCAGGTTTACCACGGTTAAAACCGCTGCAAACGAAAGCATGTTCTTTTGAGCTTCGCGCAAGTTTTTACACGCTAGGTTTTTTTGCATCATGTCTTGGTCCATGCCCGTCATCCCAATGGTGATAAAAAATCCACCGATGAACTCTTTCAAGAAATGATGTTTGCTCATGGCGAAGTCATCAAAGAAAAACCATTGTGTCATGTGGCTGTTGGAGAGCAATTGGGTTAAGCTTTCCCCTGTTTCGCTCGTCAATGCTTTTGATAGCAGAATGATGCTGATAACCAAGGCAACCATCATGAAGGTGGTCTGCAAGGTGTCGGTCCAAATGATGGTTTTCATGCCTCCTTTGGCGGTGTACACCCAAATCAAAAGTATGGATATCGCCACAGTTGCGATAAATGGAAATCCAAGGGCATCGAACAAAAACGCTTGCAGCACATTGGCTACCAACAACAGGCGAATGGCTGAGCCGAGGGTTCTACTCAACAGAAAGTAAAACGCCCCTGTTTTATAGGCTGAAAAGCCAAATCGCTCATCGAGGTAGGTGTAAATGGAAGTTACTTGCAGACGATAGTAGATGGGCATCAGCACGTAGGCAATGAAGATATAACCCACGAAATAGCCGAGTACCATCTGCATGTACGAAAACTGGTCGGTAACATCGCCCACTCTTCCCGGAATGCTAATGAAGGTGATTCCGCTCAGGCTGGTTCCAATCATCCCAAAAGCCACCAAATACCAAGGGGCGTTCTTCCCGGCAAGGAAAAAATCTGTGTTGCTGGCATTGCGTGATGTGATTTTGGAGAGCACCAAAAGGAAAATAAAGTAAACCGCAATGAGGGCGATAATCAAGGTAGACGACATACGGGAAGCGTTTGTGCAAATATGCTATTTTCTCATTTGGCGTCTTCTTTTTTTTCCAAGAGGCATCAGTTGCTCAACCGAGGCTACACAACTACCTGCGATTATGCTATTTTTGCCTGATGAATTTTTCTTCGCGACTCATTGAAGAGGCTGTAGATCAAATGGCTTCGCTGCCGGGAATAGGGCGTAAAACGGCCCTTCGACTGGTGCTTCAGCTGCTCAAGCGCAGCGATGAGGAAGTGAGTCGGTTTTCCAATGCTTTCACCGCTCTCAAGCAGGGAATTCGCGCATGTTCCGTTTGTGGAAATTTATCTGACGAGGCAGTTTGCCATATTTGTTCGGATGCCCGCCGAGACGAAAGCCTCGTATGCGTGGTAGAAACCATTCGCGATGTTTTGGCCATTGAATCAACGGAACAGTACAAGGGAAGATACCATGTGTTGGGTGGCATCATCTCTCCATTGGATGGGGTAGGACCGGGTGATTTGAATATTGCGTCACTCCTTTCTCGCTTGCAAGATGGAGGGATTCGGGAGGTGATATTTGCCTTGAGCACCACCATGGAGGGTGAAACTACTTCGTACTACCTATACAAGAAAATAGCTTCTTTTGACGTTCGGGTTTCTACCATTGCCCGAGGTGTTGCCATTGGCGATGAGTTGCAGCATGCCGATGAGGTTACTCTCGCAAGGTCTATCCTGCAACGGATGCCTTACGAAAAATCTTCTGGTGGAAAATGAAACTAACCGTCATCATTGTCAACTATAACGTAGAGCACTTCCTGGAGCAGTGCCTGTTGTCGGTGGAAAAAGCCGTACAACATGTGCCTACAGAAGTTTATGTGGTTGATAACAGGAGTGTTGATGGCTCTGTGAAAATGGTGGAGGAACGCTTCCAATGGGTGCATTTAATAGCTAACACGGAGAATGTTGGCTTTTCAAGGGCCAACAACCAGGCCATGCGACTGGCAAAAGGAGAGTATGTCTTGTTGCTGAACCCTGATACGGTTGTAGAAGAAGATACGTTTTTGAAGGTCGTTCAATTCATGGATCTTCATCCTGAAGCCGGAGGTCTCGGCGTGCGCATGGTCGACGGTAAAGGGGTGTTTCTTCCTGAAAGCAAGCGCGGATTGCCCACTCCATTCGTGTCTTTTTGTAAGATCAGTGGCATCTATCGCCTGTTTCCTCGTTCACGTCGATTGAACCATTATTACATGGGTTTTATCGGGGAGCATGAAACGGCTGAAATAGAGATACTTAGCGGCGCTTTCATGCTGATGCGCAAACAAGCTCTCGATCAGGTTGGATTGCTAGATGAGGCGTTCTTTATGTATGGTGAAGACATTGATTTGAGTTGGCGCATCATCCTTGGAGGATTTAAAAATTATTACCTGCCTGAAACCACTATCATTCACTACAAGGGGGAAAGCACCAAAAAAGGCAGTTTGAACTACGTGTTTGTATTCTACAATGCCATGATCATTTTTGCGGAAAAGCACTTCTCCACCCAGAATGCCAGAGCTTTTAGCATGTTGATCAACATGCCTATTTACGGAAGGGCAGGATTGGCCATCATGCAACGCCTTATCAAGCGGTTTTGGCTTCCGGTTGTAGATTTCTTCGCCTTGCTCGGCGGATTGTGGGTGCTGCAGGAGTATTACGCCCGCGCACAATCGAAGATTTTTGATGTAGCACTTATGTTTTGGGCCTTCGCTACCTATGCGGTGGTTTGGCTTTTGAGCGTGTTCATCAGTGGCGGTTTTGATGCGCCATCTTCTCCAAGAAATGTGTTCAGAGGAGTTTTCGTTGGATCGCTCATCATTCTTTCAGGTTACTCTTTGCTTCCTGAAGACATGCGTTTTTCCCGCGCATTGGTTCTCTTGGGAGCTGCATGGGCTTTTGCATGGTATGCTTTATCGCGCATGTTGTTGTCTCGTTTTGCACCTTCTGTGTTCAATTGGAGAAGGCGAAAGGCCAAGCGTATTGCTATCGTAGGAAACGACGATGAGGTAGGCAGAATCAGCAACCTGTTGATGCAAACTCACACGGTATCGCCCTTTGTGGTTCCAATTGGTGTTGAAGAAACAACGTCTACAAAGGTGACCTTCGATCAATTACCAGAAGTGATACGGGTGCACCGAATTGATATCGTTGTTTTCAGTGGACGAGATGTGTCTGCGGCGGATATTATTCACATGATGAGTAGCACCGGGGCAACAGGTGTTGATTTCAAGATCGCACCACCCGATACGCTTTACATGATTGGAAGCAACAGCATCGATACTGCCGGCGATTTGTTCATGCTGGAAACCAATTCGATTCACAAGCCAACAAACCGAAGGAAGAAGAGACTTTTTGATGTCGGATTGTCGGTCTTTTTAGGCCTTACCTCTCCCATTGGACTTTGGTTTGTAGACAAGAAGGGCGGGTTTTTTCAGAACATTGCGAGTGTTTTGGTAGGGAAGAAGACTTGGGTAAGCTACGCTCGCGATACGTCGAACAAAAAAGGACTGCCTTCTCTGAAAAAAGGTGTTTTGACGCCACTTACAGGAGCCAGGAGGGAAGCGGTGAACCAAGAAGCCATTGATCGCATGAATTTGATTTATGCGAGGGATTACAAGGTCAGAGAAGACTTTCTACGAGTGGTTCGCTACTTTTTCCATCTAGGAGAGTAATGACGGCGAACCAGAGGTGAAAATTGTACCCTTGTTCCCGCAATCTTATCCATGTGGAAAAAGAGAATTGCGTCTATTCCAGTTGCATTACTGACTGTATCTGTATTTCGCCGCCTCGCGAAGCTGAAATGTTTCAAAACTGTCGGTGCGATATATGCGCGTTATCTTTGGCTGTCCAACATTTTATAATAATTTTGCCCGAGAAAATAATGGTTTTTCAAAATGGCACAATCAGAGATCTTATTGCCCAAGATGGGAGAAAGTGTTGCGGAGGCTACAATCATACGTTGGTTGGTTGAAGATGGTCAGCGCGTAGAGGCAGACCAGCCAATTGTTGAAATCGCAACCGACAAGGTTGACTCTGAAGTGCCTGCAGCAGAAGACGGCGTCATTGTTAAGCGATTAGTCAATGAGGGCGATGTGGTAGCGGTTGGTCAACCTATTGCTATTTTTAGCACAGGTGGTGAATCTGCAGCACCTGCCCCTGCTCCTGTAGCAGCTGCTACTGTGGCAACAGCTGCACCAGCTATGGTTGCGGCCAATCATCACGCCAACGGCGAAGAGGTTTCTCGGAAAGGCCCGAGCGGACGTTTTTACAGTCCGCTTGTTCGCAGCATAGCGAAAGAAGAGGGCATCGCAATGGCTGAATTGGAGGTTATTCCAGGAACTGGAGCTGAAGGACGTGTAACGAAGAAAGATTTATTGGATTACGTTTCCAATCGCACACAAGCTCCGCAAACCGCTTCTGCCGTAGCAGCACCAGCAGCAGCAGCTCCTGTTGCGCCAGCGCCACAACCTGCGCCAGCACCTGCAAGTGCTCCTGCGGTGAAAAGCGCACCTGCGATTGCCGTGGGGCCAAACGACGAAATTGTTGAGATGGACCGCATGCGCAAACTGATCGCTGATCACATGGTGATGTCGAAGCATACAAGTCCGCACGTTACTTCATTTGTAGAGGCAGATGTGACCAATATTGTGAATTGGCGAAACAAAATGAAAGGCGAGTTCAAGAAACGTGAAAACGAAAATCTCACCTTCACGCCGATTTTCATGGAGGCGGTAGCCAAGGCCATCAAAGATTTCCCAGCAATCAATGTTTCTGTTGACGGGTCTAATATCATTTACCGGAAAGACATCAACATCGGAATGGCAGCAGCTTTGCCGAGCGGAAACCTAATCGTTCCTGTTATTCGAAACGCCGATCGTTACAACATGGTCGGTCTTGCGAAGGTTGTCAACGATTTGGCCAATCGTGCACGCGAGAACAAGCTTAAGCCCGATGAAATTCAAGGTGGTACCTACACCATTTCGAACGTGGGAACCTTTGGCAATGTCATGGGAACACCGATCATCAATCAGCCGCAGGCAGCAATATTGGCCCTGGGAGCTATCCGCAAAAAACCTGCAGTACTCGAAACTCCTGACGGCGATGTGATCGCTATTCGTCACATGATGTTCCTGTCTCATAGCTACGATCACCGCGTGGTAGATGGTATGCTGGGTGGAACCTTCGTTCGTCGCGTGGCAGACTACCTCGAGCAGTTTGATGTGAACAGAGCCCTTTGGTGATCTTGTAATCTTCTCTTCTATTCTAAACACGCGCGCTGCAAGGCCTAGCTCGTGTT
>JBJOIB010000212.1:0-4160 GCA_046047375.1 Bacteroidota bacterium | reverse complement strand
AGGCTTCACAGTGCGATGCCATACCTTCGTTCAGCCACATGTCTTCTTGGGTGCTGCACGTCACCAAATCTCCCCACCAATGGTGAGAAAGCTCATGGGCCATGAGCGTTTGGTTCGCAGTACTGCCATTGGCGGCAAAAAGTGGATAGGCAATGTTACAGGCATGCTCCATGGCGCCGGAGGAGAAAGGAACAGTAACATAC
This sequence comes from Bacteroidota bacterium, assembly GCA_046047375.1. Taxonomy (GTDB): domain Bacteria; phylum Bacteroidota; class Bacteroidia; order Flavobacteriales_D; family Sanyastnellaceae; genus RI-182. The sequence continues at coordinate 3,957 of JBJOIB010000212.1, read as the reverse complement.
CCTACGCGTGGCCACCTATAAGGACCAAAGTCGGCTTCAAAAGCCTCCAATGCGGGTATCAGGTTCACAAAGGAATTTTTGAGGTCGGTAGTGTCTTCTGCATGGGCAGCAAGCCAAATGGGAATATCACTGCCGGTCATGCTCTCGAAGGTTTGCTCAGCATGCACATAGTTGCCTGTTGCCACCGATGCTAGATAGGAAGGAATGTGTTGGTTCAATTCCCAAACGCGTAAAGTGCTGTCGTTCATAACGGTTTCTGAAGTCAACATACCCCCACAATAACTCTTTTTGCCGTTGTTGGTCAGCACACGAAGCGTGTAGGGTGCTCGTTCCACAAAATTATCGAAGCAAGGGTGCCAAATTCGACCATACGAATGCGGATCGGCCGCAAAGCCAACACCTAAATTGTAAGCATAATCACTTTGAAAGTAAAATCCACCCCAGCCAGAATCGTCTTGCAAAGGTTGTCCGTGATAGTACACCCGTACCTCCAACTCTTCACCGGCAGAAATGAGGCTAGCGGGCACAATGCTCAAGGTTTCACCGCTGTGCGTAAATGGAGTGCTCTCTCCATTCAGATGAACGCTATCAGTGGTCATACCCTCGAAATCAAATAAAAGCGCTGTAACAGATTCCAACGTCAGTACATTCAGTGTGGCTACCCCGCTCACCAACTGCGCATTGGCCTGCGTAAAGTCCAAAGAAATGTCGAAATGTAAAATGTCAAGGGTATCACTCCGTGAGGCATCTGAGGCCGAACGCCAGGTCATTCCTTTGTGCCGATGCTGGCAGGTGTGCCCATTAATCTGCGCGCTTGAGGTGAAGACAAGTAGTAGAAAAAGGGGGAGGAAGAAGCTGCGAAAGTGGATTCCTGACATGATGCTAAAGTCTGTGTTTGTGTCCTGTTCTGTAGGCTTTATCTCCATAAATAGAGAATTTTTACCGCTGTTAAATTTAGTATATAGAATTTTATTTCTCGCATGAGTAGGGGATAGGAGGGGATGGTTGTATTGTCAAAGGTTGGAATGCTATCTAACCAACAATTAACTATTTTAGATGCCAAGTTGCATTGAAAATTTTAGATAACTGACGATTCCTTGAATTCCTATGAAACCATCGAATGAGTTGTTTGACCTTGTCAAGTCTTTGACGAAAAGCGAGAAGCGGTTCTTCAAACTGTCGTCTTCGCTTCAAACGGGTGATAAGAATTACCTCAAAATTTTTGATGCAATCGATAAGCAAGAAGATTACAACGAAGAGGCGCTCAAGCATCAGTTCCGGAATGAAACGTTTATCAAGCATTTTCCTTCAGAGAAAAACCACTTGTACAAGCTTATCCTGAAGAGTTTGCGCGCCTATCACGCTGATAATTCGGTGTCGTCTCAGCTCAAGCAGGAAATCAAGAACATCGAGATTCTATACAACAAGGCCCTATTCAAAGAGTGCAACAAATTTCTGATGCGGGCTAAAAAGCAGGCCATTGACTACGAAAAGTTCTATTATCTGTTCGAACTCATCAACTGGGAAAAGATGCTGCTTGAAGAGGCTCTGGAAGATGGTAAGTTTACAAAAGACCTTGATACGCTGATTCAAGAGGAGCAGGAGGTGATAGACAAACTCCGCAATTTGGCAGCCTACCACGTGCTGTATTCAAAAATCAATTATGTTTTCCGAAGCGGTGGATTTGCACGCAATGAAGACGACCGCAACCTGGTAGAAGAAATCGCTAACCACCCGCTCATAGTGGGTAAAAACACTGCTCTGTCACACAGGGCTGCCACCATATGCTATTATACCCAAGGCTTTTGCAACCTTGCAGCGGGCGACTATGGCACGGCCTTGCAGAAGTTTGAAAAGGTGAAAGATATTCTCGACAAACATCAACACATCCGTCAAGATCTTTCCAAACGGTACATTCGGACAATGAACAACATCATTGCGTGCCACATCGATGCTGAAAACTATAACAAAGCAATCGCATTGATTGAGGAGATGAAATCGATGGAGGAGGAGAACGGTTTCCGTAATACCGATGTGGAACTCACCATCTTCAAGCACGCAAACATCAATTACTTGCAAATTTATCGCCTCACAGGCCAGTTTGAAAAGGGGTTAGAGCTAGTTGCACAAATTGAAGGGGAACTGGGGACTGATCTGGAAGGGAAATTTCACAAAGAACAAGTGCTCTCATTCTCTTACCAAATAGCTTATCTCTATTTTGAGGCAGGTCAGTTCAGTAAGGCACTTTATTGGTTGAATAAGGTGTTAAACGATAATGAGTCAACCCTGCGTCAAGATATTTATTCATATGCGCGGTTGTTCAATCTCATCATACACTACGAGCTGGGCAACCATGATTTGCTCGAATATATCACCAAAAGCACCCAACGCTATTTATCAAAGCGACAGCGTGATTACAATTTGGAGAAGCTGGTGATTGATTTTGTAAGGAAGTTAATTCGAGCTTCATCAGAAGAAGATAAGCGAAAGCTTCTGTTGCGTTTCCGCGCCGATATTGAGCCGTTGGTTCTTGGTGCAGAAGATAAGATCGTCCTGAAGTATTTCAACTTCCTCAAGTGGATTGATGCAAAAGTGGGCGTGCCGCAAGTTAAAGCTTGATTTCACACATTTAAGTTTCGCACAAAGTTCAAAGAACTGTATTTGTCTCTTTGATTTGCGATGCTCAAAATGAAGACCATAAAAAAAGGGGATCATTTGCTTGAATGATCCCCTTTTCGTTGTCACGAATTATTTATTGAGCACCTTGAACTCTGTTCTTCGGTTCACCTGATGCTCTGCTTCAGAACAAGGCACATCATCGGTGCACTTATTCAGCAATTGCTTTTCACCGTATCCTTTGCTTACAAGCATAGCCCGGCGCACCCCTTTGGTTACCAAGTATTGGGTTACAGCCTGAGCGCGTTTAGATGATAGTTCATCATTGTAAAAATCGCTTCCTCGGCTATAGCAGTGAGACGAAATCTCCACCTGAAGGTCAGGATTGTCTTTCAGTAGCTTCGAAACATAGTTGAGGTAAGGAATGGCATCCGGACGAATATCCCATTTGTTATAGTCCCAAAGAATGTTTGGAATCTGATAAGGGTTGTTGGAATTCACCCCACTTGGTAGGCCATCTCCAGAACCGTTACCTGAATTGTTATCCCCAGAGCCTGTTTTGCCTCCACCCGTTGAATTTCCATCTGTTTTTCCAGTTCCGTCTCCCTTATTGTTTCCGGTTCCGTTATTGTCGCCACCACCGTTGTTGGCAGTATCTTCAGGATTGGATAGTGGGAGCAGTCCCACATTGAGGTTGAGTTCTTCTCCGGTAGATTTATTTTTGGTAGATACGGTTTCGTTGCTGGCAAAATAACCATCTTTCTCTACCCGAACTTGGTATTCCTTTCCGGGAAGCAAGTTCATCTCATACATACCTACTTCGTCACTGGTCAAGCGTTCTTCCGTACCATCAGTGAGGTTAGTAACGATAATGGTTGCATTTTCAATGGGGTCACCACCAATTTCTTGTGTCACCAATCCTTTGAGTACAAAACTCATTTCGTTCTCTACAAATGAGTAGATCTGGTCATTTCCTGCGCGGTTCGATGAAAAATAACCGGTTGCTGTTCCTTGGTTGAAGGCTACACCAAAGTCATCGGCTGCCGTGTTGATAGGGTAAGGTAAATGGTAAGGTTCACTCCAGGCACCGTTCCGGTTCAACGAGTACAACACGTCCAAACCACCAAGCGTTTGTTGACCATTGGATGAGTAATAGAGTGTATCAGCCCCGCGCACTGCAGGGAATAGTTCGTTCGCAGGAGAATTCACACCTGCTCCGAGGTTCTCAGGCTTACCCCAAGTTGTGCCATCAAAAGATGCTTTGTAGAGGTCCATACCTCCATAACCGCCCTGCATATCGCTTGAGAAATACAATGTCTTGCCATCCACTGAAAATTGAGG
>JBJOIB010000211.1:0-3495 GCA_046047375.1 Bacteroidota bacterium | reverse complement strand
ATCAAGGAGCATGTGGAGGTTGATCTCACTGGAGCTAGCTACGCAGCCTATCTTGAATAATCGTCGAGGATTTTAAAAATAACACTATTTTTGCGGCCGCGGTCCCGTAGCTCAGCTGGATAGAGCATCTCACTTCTAATGAGAGGGTCACAGGTTCGAATCCTGTCGGGATCACATTTTTGAAGGCATCATCTGAGAAGGTGGTGCTTTTTTGTTTTCAAGGGGTTTTGGTTTGTTTTGTTCGTCAGGGCATTGTTCTTTTTAGGGTTGGATGTGAGGAATTAGGCTGGGAGTGGGTAAGGAGATAAGAAAACGGTTATAAAACAATGAAATACAGGCATATAAGTGGCTATACGCAATCTTACTATGCGGCGATTTTTTCCAAAATAGTAAGTTTGCGTATAGGGTAGAAATGGTTGTTCTTCTGCTGTTAGTAAAACGTTATTAACCCGAATTCGTCGGCCTTTCATTCGCCCCCGTCGAACACTATCTTTGACTCGTGCGTTTGTTCTGGCTCATATCGCTCTCCTTCATTCCATTGCTGGGTATTTCTCAGCAGGTGACCATTATTAACCATTTCGCCGGCGATTCTGCCAAGCATGAGGGTAGACAATATGTTTTGCGATCCACGGAGCGACATACAGTGGTTATCAATTATTATGAACCAGCAGGTGAGTCAGATCAAGACCGATTACAGCAACTGATCGCTGACGCTATCAATTTTTATATCGACCGAGCTGTCATCATTTCCACCGACCGTTTGAAACTACTCAAATCGGCAGACGCTATGCACAAAGAGCTCGGACAGATTGTTGAAGATGCCTTAGAATACTACAACTACCGCGATGTTACCAGCTTCAAGGGGTTTTCGAATGAGATAAAAAAGTCGTTGATTGAGCTGGATGGATTTCTTTTGAATGACCCTGCATGGAACCCTGATTTGAAGGGGTCGAAATTGGCTGATGCCCGTTTTTTCTTGATTGAATCGAAATTGAACGATTTAAAGGCAGAGCTGAAGAAGGAAATCGGTATTTATACCACGAGTAATTTAATGGTTCAAGTGGGTTCTTCTACACAACAACTAGAGGAGAACCAAGCGGCTTTATTGGATGAGGTGAGGAATATCCGAAAAGATAGCCCTTTGGAATTGCTCGATATTGCATTTTCTGATGCTACCCTTAATCTTTTAGCCGGTGATGATGAATTTGTACTGGCGCCTTATGAGAATACAGAGACCGATTTAGCGTCGAAAATTCTCGCTATGTTGAATGAAAACAACAATCGATTGGATCAACTTCAAAAAGAAGTCAATGACCTGAAATCCAGAGCTTACAAGCCTAATGATGAAGTGCAAGATCAATTGAACGACTTAAAAGAAATGCTCACAAGCCTTGTAGCAAGTGGTGCTGCTGGATTCACCCCCGTTGTTTCCAACCTGCCCGATGCATTTGATGTGCGCTTTTCTACAGGATCTGTGGCTTTAAACATTGATGCTAAAATGCAACTCAATGAATTGGTAGAAATCATGGCGGTCAATCCGAAGCTTCGCGTCATTCTAACCGGTTTTGCCGATACTTCAGGATCGCGCGAGTTGAACTTGAAGCTCTCGCGTGATCGTGCCAACAGCGTTCGGAAATACCTTCTTACCGCAGGGGTCGAACACTATAGAATACTCACTAACTTTTTCGGTGAAGAACGCGCCAACGGCACGGATGAGGTCGATCGCCGCGTTGAAGTTGAATTCTTACCTTAGGAGCCATGAAATTTATATGCATCGGTCGAAACTACGCCGACCACGCCAAAGAACTGAAAAATGACCTTCCAACGGAACCGTTGTTTTTTTTGAAACCCGATAGTGCGTTGCATCAGAACGGACATGACCTATACATACCGGAATGGACCAACGACTTACACTACGAAGTTGAGCTTCTAGTGAAAATCAGCAAGCAGGGGAAATATATAGAAGAGCGGTTTGCGCACAGATACTATGATCAGATTGGATTGGGTATTGATTTCACAGCACGCGATATCCAAGATGTGGTGAAGCAGAAGGGGCTTCCATGGGAAAAAGCCAAAGCTTTCGATAGTTCTGCTGTTGTTTCAAAATCGTTTGTAAACTTAGCGGGAAGAAACATCGCAGATCTGCGCTTTAGCCTTGAAAAAAATGGTGAGCAAGTGCAACAAGGTCATACGGCTGATATGATTTTCAGTGTAGACCACATCATTTCCTATGTTTCTCAGTTCTTTACCTTAAAAACCGGCGATATCATTTTCACGGGTACTCCCGCAGGAGTGGGGCCTGTACGCTCAGGCGATGTGTTGAAAGGAATCTTGGAAAATGAGACGATGTTCGAGGTTGCTATTCGCTAGCAACCATCGAACATCGTTTTGAATTAGTTCATAAACTCAACCACTCGTTCGGTCTCCAGCTGTTTTCTGAAAACGATGTGGCCGTCGAAAACATCGAGTACAACGGTCTCTGTTTTGTCTACCTTATTCGCCAATAGAGCTTTGCTGAGCTCGTTGAGGACTTCTTTTTGAATTACACGTTTCACCGGACGAGCACCAAATTGAGGATCGAAACCAGCTTCGGATAAATAATCGATAGCTTCTTCACTCGCCACCATGTGAACCCCTGCACGGTGCAAGCGCTCTCCCAATCTCTGAAGCTGCAATTTTACGATTCCGCTTATCTGTTTTCTATTCAAAGGTGTGAACAGAATGATTTCGTCAATGCGGTTTAAAAATTCTGGACGAATATTTTGTCGCAAGAGCTCGAGCACCAGAGCTTTGGTCTTCTCCTGAACATCCTCTTCATCACCAGGCTTCATCTTTTCATAGTTCTCTTGGATGACATGGCTGCCCATGTTGGAAGTCATAATGATTATGGTGTTTTTAAAATTTACCACACGCCCCTTGTTATCCGTCAATCTGCCGTCGTCAAGTACTTGCAAGAGCACGTTGAAAACATCCGGGTGGGCTTTTTCGATTTCATCGAGCAGCACTACACTGTACGGCTTTCTTCGAACCGCCTCTGTTAATTGTCCACCTTCATCGTACCCTACATATCCCGGAGGTGCCCCTACCAGTCGGCTAACACTGTGTCTTTCTTGGTATTCGCTCATATCAATGCGTGTCATCGCATTTTCATCGTTGAACAAGAAGTCGCTCAACGCCTTGGCAAGCTCTGTTTTGCCGACTCCTGTTGTACCGAGAAAAATAAAGCTGCCTATGGGACGTTTTTCATCAGACAATCCTGATCTTGAACGACGAACAGCATCAGCAACGGCTTGAATGGCTTCCTCTTGACCCACCACGCGTTCACTCAATTCAGCTTCCAGGCGAAGGAGTTTTTCTTTATCGCTTTCCAGCATTTTACTAACCGGAATACCTGTCCATGCGGCAACCACATCAGCAACTTCTTCAGGATCAACTTCTTCTTTGATCATCTTGCTATTTGCCTGCATTTCAGCCAGTTGCTGTTTTCCATTTTCT
>JBJOIB010000210.1:0-3499 GCA_046047375.1 Bacteroidota bacterium | reverse complement strand
TTATTCCTATCCGCAAAGTGTAAAATTTTACACTTTGCGGATAGGAAAAAAGTGAAAACCGCTTTTCGCAACCCCACATCCCTCCTACCTTTGCCTCATGCGCAAAAAACAAGTCACCGTTATAGGCCGTTACGACGCCACTCCCGAACAATATCAACTCGGTATTGGAATTGGAAAGTTGCTTGCTGACTTAGGAATAATAGCCATTACCGGAGGGAGAGCGGGCTTAATGGAAGCAGTTGCCAAAGGTTGTACAGATGCAGGAGGTATTTCAGTAGGCATTTTGCCCGGTGACCATTTTGAAGATGGAAATCCGTACAACACCATTTCTATTCCAACCGGTATTGGATACGCACGCAACTCCATGAATGTATTGGCTGCTGATGTTGTCATCGCAGTGGGTGGTGCTTCTGGCACACTCTCTGAAATGGCATTTGCATGGAGTTATAAACGCACTATCATAGCCTTCGTTGGAAGTGGTGGTTGGGCAGATGAACTAGCGGGAAAAACCATTGATCATCGCAACGACCAACCAGTTATTCCTGTTCACTCCTTGGATGAGCTTCGGCATATTCTGATAAAAGAACTCGACTTGTAGATTAAACCTTTTGATTTCATTGTTGTCAGAGCCTCGAATGAGTCAGTTCCAAAATATCGCAGAACACCAATTGCAGGCTTTGATCTCTACCGATCAAGGAAGGAGAAGTCTTTTTGAATGGCTCGTTAAACAGCATAAACAACAGATTTACTTCTTCATTCGACGGATGGTTCTGAACCATGATGATGCGGATGATGTGACGCAACAGACATTCATGAAAGCGTGGAAAGGATTGGAAGGATTTCGGGGTGAAGCGAAGTTTTCGACGTGGTTAACGCGTATCGCTCACAACGAATCTATCAATTTCTTGAATGCGAAGAAAAAGGTAGCAGGAGTGCCTTTCGATGCTGTTGAAGAAATGCTCGATAAAACATTGCAGGCAGACCCGTTGTTCTCCGGTGATGAAATTGCACGTAAGCTCCAAGTCGCCATCGCTACCTTGCCTGAAAAGCAAAAGGCCGTTTTTATCATGCGCTATTACGATGAACTTTCTTATCAGGAAATCAGCGATATCACAGGCACAAGTATTGGCGCTCTTAAAGCTTCATATCACCACGCAGCAACAAAAATAGAAGACTACTTAGTATCGAACGACTGATGAGCGAGCATAAAGAATATACACGATTGAAACGTCTTGCTGAGAATGCAAGGAAGGATTTCACTGTTCCCGAAAACTACTTCGAAACGCTGAAACAGAATGCTCTACTTCAGTTTCCCCAAGGTGAATTCCAAATTCCAGAAGGATACTTTCAACAATTAGAACAGAACCTTGGGGTTGATACGTCAATACCGCCTGTTCCAGCGGATTACTTCGATGTACTAGAAAGTAAGGTACTCATGCATATCGACAAACCGAATCGATCGTCGAACATTCGTCCTTTGATTTGGGCTGTGTCAATAGCCGCTTCTTTAGTGATCGCTTTTCTTTGGCAACGCAATGCTGCTAAAGAAGAGTGCATCAGCTTCACCTGTTTGTTACAGCAAACACAACTCACAGAAGATGAGCTTTTGGAATTATATGACCACCAAGTATTGGGCGATTTAATACAAACAACTCAAGTTGAAAACACCACCGAAGTCGACGATGATCCCTACCTTGAATACCTCATTGAATCAGATGAATCAATCGAAATTCTTATTGATTATGAATAAGTTAGCAGCATTACCTTTGCTTTTATTCACTCTTTTGAGTGTTACACTTGCAGCCCAGCCCGGGCCACCACGCGACAAAGAAAAATTGAAGCAACTAAAAATTGCATTTCTCACCGAAGAACTTTCATTAACGACCGATGAAGCGCAGAAGTTCTGGCCGGTTTACAACGCTTTTGAGTCGGAAAGAGATCGGTTGGAAAAGGAAATTCGGAAATCCTTCAAGCGACTAGAAGAGACAGAAAATCCTTCAAAACAAGAAGTGCTAGCCGTTAATGAACTTGCCACGAAGAATCGCATTGCTATTGCAAGAGCAGAAGAAGAATTTGTCATCGAAATGGTCAATATCCTGGGCCCCAAAAAGACGATCATTCTTATTGGTTCAGAGGAAAAGTTTAGACGACGGGTTCTTGAAGAGTTAAGAGACCGACGAAGGGATTAATTCTTTACCTTAGTTCCTTAAAATAGAGTCTATGAAACCATTGATTTTCGCTGCACTTATTATCGGCTTACTCGCCGGATGTAAACCGATTACATATAAAGATGCTGTGGTAACCAAAGTGGTGGTACGAGAATATGATTTTGATGGCCCCTATCCGAACGATGCCGTTTTGGCATTAGAAGGGCCTGACACATATCACGAGGGCCAGTCATACTTTTATTTGAACACCGAAGTGGTGTTTGACTTTTTAAGTATGAATGTTGACAAAGTTGGAAAAGACTACACCTTGACGCTTTATAACCAAAACGGCGCTTCGCTTGACGAGGTTGGTAGCGTTTCATTTGATATGGGCGATTATCGCGGACAAGAAAGTTTTCGTCTTGAGGGCGACAACATAACGATGATAGTCAATGTAGATTGGAAGAAGCGCTTCTAAGCGATATTTTATTCTTGTTCGAAATCGATACTTACTGAGTTCACGCAGTAGCGCAGTCCTGTTGCTGTAGGTCCGTCGTTAAATACATGTCCGAGGTGACCATCACACACTGAGCAGACAATTTCAACACGCACCATGCCATGTGATTTATCGAGTTTTTCTTTGATGATCCCCTTTTCTATTTCGGCATCAAAGCTAGGCCAACCGCAATGGCTATTGAATTTTGATTCGGAGGTGAACAAAGGGGTACCACATCCTTTACAATGGTAGGTACCACGTTCGAAGTGCATATTAAATTTACCAGAAAAAGGCATTTCTGTTCCGGCCTTTCTCAGCACACGGTACTCTTCCTCACTGAGCTGACTGGCCCATTCCGCCTCTGTTTTGGTCACCTTTTTTCTTTCCATTCCCTTTGTTTCTGAAATTGTTTGGTCGATTTCCTTGTCCACCTTTACGGAAGTTTCGGTTTTTACCTCCGCCTGACTTTCCCACTCGTGGCGCATATTCAGGAGCAGGACCGAAAGATTCAGGAATCGCAGGTTTTTCAACAGTTTGACCAATCAGTTGTTCAATGCGGTAGAATTGCATTTGTTCGCCAGGAGCCACCAAAGTAACAGCCGTTCCCTTGCGGGATGCGCGTGCAGTACGACCAATGCGATGCACATATTCTTCAGCATCCTTGGGAACGTCATAGTTGATGACCATTTCAATATCATCTACATCTATACCTCGGCTAACGACATTGGTTGCAATCAGGATTGGGATTTTGCGGTTGCGGAAAGCCAACATTACCTCTTCCCGCTCTTCTTGTTCAAGGTCAGAAGAAATCGAACGGCAGTTCACCCCTTTCTTTCTCAAGAATTGATCAATTTCT
>JBJOIB010000209.1:0-3491 GCA_046047375.1 Bacteroidota bacterium | reverse complement strand
AATTCGCCAGAGTGATGTTATCTTTGATTTCCTGAATCAGGACCAAGCCATATGCCTTCCGATCTTCAGTTGCATAGGCAATTCCATTGGAAATAGCCTTGTCAATACTGCTAATATCTATTTCCTTCCCATGTTTATAAGCTGTACCACTAACATTTTTACCGTAAGCCCGCCCAAAGATGCTCATCGCCAGTTCAGTTCTTCCAGCCCCCATCAGCCCCGAAATTCCGACAACCTCCCCCCTGCGAACGTTGATGTTAACATTGTCACTGACCTTGCGGTCTTCGTGAAGCGGATGGTACGCGTTCCAATCACGCACTTCAAAAATAACCTCTCCTATTTGAGAGTCTCGCGGCGGGAAACGGTGTGTTAGATCACGCCCCACCATGCCACGAATAATCCTATCTTCTGTAATGTTGTCCTTGTGACAATCCAGGGTTTCAATCGTGGCGCCATCGCGAAGGATCGTGATGGAATCAGCTATTTTTTTGACTTCGCTCAATTTATGAGAAATTAAGATCGAAGAAACTCCATGCTCTTTTAATTGAAGTAATAGCTCAAGAAGTTTTTCACTATCGCTTTCATTCAATGCAGCTGTGGGCTCATCCAAAATAAGAAGTTTGACTTCCTTTGCCAACGCTTTGGCTATTTCAACCAACTGCTGTTTGCCCACTCCCATATTTGTGATCAACGTATCAGGTGACTCATGCAACCCCACTCTTTCCAAAAATTCTTTTGTTTCTGAAATAGTTTCATTCCAATCGATCACACCATTTTTCGCACGCTCGTTACCAAGGAACAGGTTTTCGGCTACAGAAAGAAAGGGTATCAGTGCGAGTTCCTGATGAATAATGACTAGTCCAACTGCTTCAGATTCGGTAATATCCCGAAACTGACATTCCTTGCCTTGAAAGTAGATGTCCCCGCTATACGAACCATGTGGATATACGCCGCTCAACACATTCATCAAGGTCGATTTTCCGGCCCCGTTTTCTCCCACCAAAGCATGTATCTCTCCCTGAGTCACGCTAAAGTTCACATTATCAAGCGCTTTAACACCAGGGAAGATCTTTGTAATGTTGCGCATTTCCAAAATGACATCAGACATATTCTTCTCATCCTTGCTTTATAAAGTGTGCTAAACAGCAAATTATGAGTGCTATTCTAACTTAACTTACATCAACAAACAATTTCGTTCTCCGGCGAACACGATAGTGTGTGAGGGCATATCTCAGCCCTCACACACTACCAAAATTACTTACTGTAGATCTTCAGCCTTGATATAGCCACTATCTACTAATTCTTTCTCGTAGTTGTTAATATCAATGCTAATCGGGACCAACAAATAGGAAGGTACAACCTTGACGAGGTTATCGTAGGTTGTGGTGTCGTTGATCTCAACTTCTTCACCCTTCAAAGCCTGGTCAGCCATCTTGGCGGCCTGTTTGGCTAGAACACGGGTATCTTTAAACACTGTGTAGGTCTGTTCGCCGGCAATGATCGACTTGACGGAAGCGACTTCTGCATCCTGACCAGTTACAACAGGGCAGGGAAGGTCTTCAGTACAATAACCAACACCTTTAAGGGAGGAGAGGATACCAATGCTAAGACCATCATACGGAGAGAGCACACCATGGACCACTTCATCGGTGTAGTAGGCACTCAAAAGGTTATCCATGCGAGCCTGGGCTGTGGCAGCCAACCAACGCAGGGTACCTACATTTTCCATGCCCATTTGTCCACTTTGAATGACAATTTGGCCGCTATCAATATAAGGCTGAATAACGGACATAGCACCATCATAGAAGTAGAAGGCATTCGTATCATCGGGGGATCCGCCAAAGAGTTCAACATTGAAGGGGCCAGTTGCGCCAGTTGTCAGGCCGAGTCCTTCTACAAGCTGAGTTCCCTGAATAACACCCACACCAAAGTTATCGAAGGTTGCGTAGTAATCAACATTCGCAGTCTTGGTGATCAGGCGGTCGTAGGAGATCACGATGGCGCCGCTATCATGAGCCTTCTGGAGAACATCAGAAAGGGTTGTACCGTCAATGGCTGCAATAACAAGCACCTTGGCGCCTTTGGTGACCATGTTTTCAATCTGAGCAAGTTGATTGGGGATATCATTGTCAGCAAATTGCAGGTCTGTTGCGTAGCCCATGGCTTCGAATTCTTTGACCATGCTCTCGCCATCAGAGATCCAGCGAGTTGAGCTCTTGGTGGGCATGGAAATACCAACCAGTAGTTTTTCATCTTCAGCAGGCGCAGCACTGCCACATGCTGAAAGAACGAGGCTGGCAAGTATCAATACTGCCACCAAGTTGAATACTAATTTTTTAGACATTTCTTCTCCTTGTATACGTGATACAGAATATTATGTTGGCGTGTAAGTGGGCAAGAGCAGGGAAATCACAAAGCTTTTGATTGTTCAACCTCTGCCATCGCAGCACATCAGACACCAACGAGCCGATGTGCATTTTTCTTATTTCTTATCTTTCTGTCTTTCGCATCACCTCCTTGCCAATTTACTTCCTGCAAATTCCGAATTTACCAACAAAACTATTTGGAATAACTTCAAAGTTTCTGTGAACTTTCACGAATAATAAGAGTGGGTTGAATAAATCTTGCTCGCTCAACAATTGATCGATTCTCTTGCCTGGCCTGAATCATCTCCACCACATTCTGGACCGCCTGCTCGCCCAATGATTGCAGGTCTTGGGATATGGTTGTCAAAGAAGGATAAAAATAAGCGGACTCAGCAATATTATCAAAGCCAACCACTGCCAATTGCTCAGGCACCTGAATCCCTCGAAGATGAGCTTCCCGCAAAACACTTAACGCCATCTGATCATTGGCGACAAAAACTGCGTCCATACTGGGAAATGAATCAAGAAGTTTCCTAAATGCTTTTTCCCCGCTTGAAGACGACCAGTTGCCTTCTGTACAGTGCTGTTCTAAAACATCAAACCCCGCACCTTTCAGCGTTTCATACCAACCGCGTTTACGTTCGTTGGCCTCCCACCACCCTAGCGGACCTGAAATATGACCGATCCTTCTTCGTCCACTGCCTAACAAATGCTGAGTCGCTAACACCGCACCTTGATAATTATCGGTTGAAACACTGGTAATACCTTTACGCGGTTGCATGGCAATAAATAAGATCGGAACTGGGAATTCATCAATGCGCTCATCAACCCAGGCGTGATTCTTTTCTATCTCTGGCGCCACCCATAAAATACCATCCACCTGGCGTGCCAGGAGCGAATCAATGACTTCAACAAGGCTATCTGAATTGAAATTGTCTAGCTCTTTCATCAAAAGCATATAACCCAGCTCATCTGCCTTATCTGCAATCCCATTAAGGGTACGTGATGGCCCAATATACTCCAACCCAAAGGTAATTACCCCTAATGTATAACTGCGCCGTTGACTTAAACTTCGCGCAAGTGTACTAGGACGGTAACTTAACTCTTGAATTACTTCCTCCACCT
>JBJOIB010000208.1:0-2506 GCA_046047375.1 Bacteroidota bacterium | reverse complement strand
ATAAGGTATCAAAAGCGCTCCTCTTAGGGGCGCTTTTTTTATTTGAGGAAGTAGTAAAGGGTTTTAGCGTATTCGTTGAAAACCATAATCAGACCCGATTCTGCCGTCCACCAGGAATCAGTAGAATAATCTACAGGTGGGGCCGGATGAACAAAAATCGCAACATCGGTAGAGTCAAAAGCAGCATCGAAAACACTTCCTACCCTCCGGGTGTGAAATGCACTGCTAACCACTACAATAGACTGAATACCCTGATCAGTTGCCCATTGCACCAATTCCATCGCCTCTTCACGGGTGCTTGTCGCACTAGTCAATGCAAGAATGTTTTCTGCAGGCACTCCATGGCGAATCATCATCGAGCGAGTGAGCTCAGACTCATATACCACTGTATCGAGGGCTAAAAAGACCGATGGAATATTGCCACCGGTACAAACGATAAGTGGCGCCATTCCAGCTTGGTAAAGACGTTCTGCTTCCAATCCGCGTTCATAGCTGTTACCTCCCAAAACAACCAACGCATCTGCCTGAACGGGCTTGTCATTCCGTATGAGAAAGTTGCCAACGCCACGCAATAAGGGTTGATGAAAAAGGAATAAAAGGAACATCATGGCCGAAAGGCCTGCGCAATAGATAAACCAACGGCGTTTGTAAATGGGTCTTCGAAGCATCATCAATAGGTACCGCTTCGTTTGCGAACGAGCCATTCAATCGATAAAAGACCTAGAATAAGGGCCAGCAACCAACGAACATCAATGAGATCATTCATTTTGTTTCGCTCATAGGCAATGGAAGTAACATTTTTATTCGACGTTATCATTCCAGCCAATGCTCCCACCTCACTTGCCGAAACCATTTCGCCGCCATTCGTCATAGCCAATTGATTCAGCAATTTGTGGTTGGCCGTGGTTTGGGCTGTTTCGAGCATGAGAGGATAAACGGAAAACTGCCCCTCCGACGTTAGTGTCTTCCCACCTACGAGGACTTGGGCTGTCCATGTGTAATCTCCCACCGGAAGTGAGCCGGCATCGAGGGTATAATAACCATTCCCCCTTGAAAAGGTAAACGGATATTCGCGTTTTTCGCTATCGCGGATGAGCAAGCTTACTTCAGGATCTGTGAGTGCCTGAAAAGTTTCATCATACACCTCAGCTTCAAACAAGAGCCTTTCATTCTCCGGTTGGTTCTTTGGTGCTTTGATACGGAACTGGCGACGATCTTCTTTGTTAGCCGTAAACTGAACCATTTTGGTTAAGATACCATCAAACCGTGCGTGCGATTCTTTTTTCACAAAATCAATCATGCGCCACCGCCACAGGCCTTCACCAAAGATAACAGCCACAGATGTCCCTTTTGCCTTGTTGAAGCTGATAAGCGGCAGGTCTGTATCAATACTCCCTACGCGTTGTTTCGCTAAGTCATTGGTTCCGGGAGAGGAAGTGAGCTCCCCAAACGGAACCTGCAAAGGTGGCATCTCCCTGAACATACGCTGAGCGTCGTCGTCTAAACGGAAGGTTGAAAATCCTTTGGAGTAACTGCCATATATATCCGACATCGTTCCGCGAAATCCAGCTAAAGAATACCCTGTTTTCAGCGCATTGAAATCGTTGAACGAAGAATTCGAACCCAATACGAACCAAGAAGGTACACCACTTTCGAGCGCTTGTGTAGCGAGTGCTTTTCCTTGGCCGCTGATGTGTGGAATCTGAATAAAGAGAACCAGGCTGTAATCGCTCAACTTACCAGTGAAATCGTCGGCAAGGGTAGTGGTTACTTCGTAATTCTCGTTGCTTCGTATGCTTTGATTCAAAGCTGCTGCATCTGGATGCGGCGCTGCTGTGACAATGAGAACCTTTTGCTTGTTTTCAAGCACTTCCACGAAAATGCTTGTTTGGTTGTTAGCGGTGGTAGCTTCATTGCTGATAGGCGATAAGCTGATGTTATAGCGCTGATTGCCAGAACGATCAGCATCTAGCAGAACACGAACGGTAGATTGATGAAACGATTGTGTAAAAGCCACAGTCTCGCTATGCACCACTTGGCCACCCCGTTCAATTCTCAGTGTCGACTGACTTCCCGCAGCATCTCGTCCTTCAATAAGCATCTCTACCGGAAACTTGTTGCCGAGATACGCCAATTGATTCGATGCCACGCGTGCAATCCTGATATCGCGCTTGGGAAGGGTGTCGCCCACGGCAATGGTGTAAACAGGAGCGTTCAACTTCTGAATGCCATACACGGGATTTTGGCCGCGGTTGTACACACCGTCAGAAGCAACAATGATGGCTCCAACATTCCGGTTGGAAAAGCGGTTGTACAGGCCATCCATAAGCGGTTCAAAGTCGGTAACCTTGTCAGTAAAAGCAAGGCTGTCAGATCCTTCATATAGCTGCGCTCCGAAATGATAGGTAACGACTTCGAAATCAGCACTTAATTGTTCCACTAGCTCGGGTAAACGCTCTTCAACCAGGGTTCGAACTGCGTTGGAATCGGCCGCAGAAAGCATGGA
>JBJOIB010000207.1:0-5186 GCA_046047375.1 Bacteroidota bacterium | reverse complement strand
CACTGCTATGATTTGTTTGCCAACCAATTCTTCACATGAATAAAGTGCGGTGATTTGCGCACTGCTCTTCAATATTCCACACTCTCCAAAGTCGATACTCAAGATATAAGCAGGCTTTTTTGCTTTTTCAAAAGGAACAGCCGAAAGTATGGTGCCCACACGTATTTCTGTAGCTTCAAAGTGCGCGAAATCAATCATACCCAAAGATGCAAAAAACTTACCTCATTTTAGCGTTGATTTACCGGTGCTGGTTTAGGCCTTTCGACGTTTCTGCGTACCTTGCGCCAAACGAAATTCATGAACTGGCCTGATCTCAATCCTCATTCGTTTGGCAACATCAGCAACGATGAATGGATGTCGCTGATAAGCAAAGAATTAAAAGGGAATGTCACCAATTGGTTTCCCGATAACCGTTTGTCTATTTCACCTTATGTTCATTCCGCCGAAGGTGCGCAAGCAAACCCACTTCCTCCCAAAGCCCTTACCTCATCTGGAAATGATTGGTTAATTACTCAATCGTTTACTGCGAATGACCACCTTTTGGACGGGTTGAAGAATGGTGTTGGGCGTATTCGATTGTCTGCGTTGCCTGCAGACTATGAACGTCTGTTGACAGGAGTTTTCCTGAATATGGTTCACATCGCTATTTCCGGAAACTCGTCTGATATTCAAGGTAGGCTAGAGGCACTGTATAAAATAGCGAAAGACCAGAGTGGCCAGTTGAGTCTCGATGTGCTGTGGGATCCGTTGTCGGAATCATTTCAAATAGGGAAGGAGATGAATTCGGATCAGGAGAAAAACCTTGCCGCCACATGCGCGTGGATCAAAGATCGATTCCCGAAAGCACGTCCTCTATGCGTGCAATCGTCTCGTTTTTTTGCGGCAGGAGCCACGCATTCCCTTGAATTGGCGGTCGCTTTGAGCTGGTCCAGAATGTATATTGAAATGCTCGGCCGACATGGATTTTCAGTTGATGACGCCTCTGCCATGCTTTCTTTTGAAATGGCCGCTGATAGCAACGTATTCGTAACGCAAGCTAAATTTCGAGCCCTTCGTTTGGCCTATGCCGCTATGATAGAAGGGATGAAGGCTCAACATGACTGCTCCGCTATCTGCGCAATCCATGGAGTAGTGGATACTAAGTATTACGCGTCGGCAGACATTAACAATAACCTCATTCGCAATACGTTAGCTGCCTTGGCTGCGGTCAATGGGGGAGTAGATTCACTGGAAATTCCTCCGCACAACATGGATATCACAGATGTTCACGCATTGCGGTGGTCGCGAAATGTCCACCATCTTCTCAAAGAAGAGGCCGGTCTCGATCGCGTTTACGACCCCGGTTTCGGTGTTGGATATGTTGAATCTCTAACGCAGTCTCTTCTTACAAATGCCTACGAATTACTCGAGCAATTTGGGGATCGTACAACCGTATTCGCTCAAGTGACTCATTTGCTGAAAGAAGATCAAGATGCATTGACAGAGTCCCTGAATCAAAGCGAGAAACCAATCATTGGAGTTACGCGATTCTCCTCTTCCATGAGCTATAAATTGCAAAAAACAGGGATGGATAAACTTGCTCCCTTGGAGCTAATCACGAAATAGTATGTGGTCTGATTTACAATACCGCGGAAAAAGTGCTGTCATTTCACGATTAGCAGATCGAAAGATAGATAGCATGAACAATGCTGATGACATCTCTATTCACGAGAGGTATACATTGAACAACCTCCCGAAGGATCAGTTGAATTTTGTGTCCGGAAAAGCTCCCTTCTTGCGTGGCCCTTATGCAACGATGTATACATCACGTCCGTGGACCATTCGCCAGTATGCCGGATTTAGTACTGCCGAAGAGTCAAATGCTTTTTATCGGAGAAACCTTGCGGCCGGACAAAAAGGGTTGAGTGTTGCCTTTGATTTGGCTACTCACCGAGGGTATGACAGCGATCATCCACGTGTTGTTGGAGATGTAGGAAAGGCCGGAGTTGCTATCGACTCCATCGAAGATATGAAGGTGCTCTTCGACCAGATTCCACTTGGTGAAATGTCGGTTTCCATGACCATGAACGGGGCGGTCATTCCTGTGCTTGCATTCTATATTGTGGCGGCTGAAGAACAAGGTGTCGATAAGAAGCTGTTGTCGGGCACGATACAGAACGATATCCTCAAGGAATTCATGGTTCGCAATACTTATATCTATCCGCCAAAGGCGTCGATGCGAATCATTTCTGACATCTTCAAGTACACTTCGGAACACATGCCGAAGTTCAATTCGATCTCCATCTCCGGATATCACATGCAGGAGGCAGGTGCAACACCTGCACTGGAATTGGCATACACCTTAGCGGATGGCCTTGAATACCTTCGGGCAGGTGTGCAAGCAGGATTGAAAATAGACGAGTTCGCACCGAGGTTGTCGTTCTTTTGGGGAATCGGGATGGATTATTTCACCGAGATCGCTAAAATGCGTGCTGGACGTTGGCTTTGGGCTGAGTTGGTGAAAACCTTCAATCCGGATTCTGAAAAATCCATGGCTTTGCGAACGCATTGTCAAACCTCTGGCTGGTCTCTCACAGAACAAGATCCGTTTAACAATGTCGCTAGAACCTGTATCGAAGCATTCGCAGCAGTTATGGGAGGAACTCAGTCGCTGCACACCAACGCTTTAGATGAAGCCATTGCTTTACCAACAGACTTCTCTGCCAAAATAGCGCGCAATACACAGCTGATCATTGAAGAAGAGTCTGGAGCAAAACACAGTGTGGATCCTTGGGGAGGTTCCGCTTATGTTGAATCACTTACCCGCCAAATAGCTGAAAAAGCGTGGGCTCTTATTGGAGAAATCGAAGCACTGGGCGGAATGGCAGCCGCGCTTGAAAGTGGCCTGCCTAAGTTGCGCATTGAAGAAGCCGCAGCTAGAAAACAAGCCCGGATTGATAGCGCCCAGGATGTGATAGTTGGTGTAAATAGATACCAGGTAGCTGATACGACCGATATAGAAATACTGGAAGTAGATAATACGAAGGTGCGAGAGAGTCAAATTCAACGACTTCAAGAATTGCGCTCCTCGCGCGATGAAGCCCTCGTAGATTCGCTGTTACGAGAAATTACACGTTGTGCTGAAGGAAGTGATAATCTTCTGGAAGCCGCTGTTAATGCTGCTCGGGCAAGAGCCACTCTTGGCGAAATCTCAGCAGCTATGGAGTCTGTTTTCGGAAGATACAAAGCGACGCCTCAGGCAGTATCTGGCATTTATTCAGCTGAAGTTATGGATCGAGATGATTTTCAACACGCAAAAGCACTGGCTAATACGTTTGCTGATTTGAACGGACGACGTCCACGTATCATGGTGGCGAAGATGGGACAAGATGGGCACGATCGCGGTGCTAAAGTGATTGCTACCAGCTTTGCAGACATCGGCTTCGATGTGGATATCGGGCCTCTCTTTCAAACACCTGAAGAAGCTGCCAGACAAGCGGTAGAAAACGATGTGCACGTGCTTGGTGTGTCTTCACTGGCGGCCGGACATAAAACATTGGTGCCTCAGGTTATTGAAGCGCTGCGCAACGAAGGAAGGGAAGATATTTTGGTGGTAGTGGGCGGTGTTATTCCGAAAAAGGATTACGCCTATCTGGAAAACGCAGGAGTGGTAGGTATTTTTGGCCCAGGAACAAACATATCTGTTGCCGCAGCTGAAATTCTCGACCTTCTCATTGAAGCATACTCAGATGACCGTCCTTAACTGAATGCTTGGTCGTTCAAATTATTTCCTGCCGAAAATGCGTCCACCAACATGCGCTTTTTTCCGGCTGGTTGTAAATCGGTTATCTCTAGCATAAAGTCTGAAGTTCCCACAAGCAGGCGCTTTTTATCATGCTGTATTCTGCCAGGACCGATGGTAGGTAGGTCGGTTCTGAGAGCGTAATAAATTTTGTAGGTTTCACCATTTAGGCTGGTGAAAGCGCAAGGAAAAGGGGAGAGCCCACGAACAAAATGGTATATCTTTTCTACCGGTTGATTCCAGTTTATTTTGCAATCATCCCGTTGAATTTTTGGAGCCGATTTTTCATTTCCAGTGAGCCTTTGTTCAATATCTTGAATGGCATTTCGACTGAGTTTTTCAACTGTACCACTCAAAAGCATGGCCCCCTGGTGGGCAAGCTCATTGTACACTTCGCCAGTGGTAGCTTCGTCAGGTATTGCTACGCGGCATTGTTCCAAAAGATTACCTGTATCAATGTGCTCATTGATGAAAAACGTGGTGCAGCCAGATTCGGTTTCTCCATTTATAACAGCGTGGTGAATGGGGGCAGCTCCGCGATAATTCGGTAACAATGATCCATGTAGATTGATTGTTCCTAAACGGGACATCGCCCAAACTTCTTTCGGCAACATCCGAAATGCCACTACCACAAACAAATCGGCATTGAACTCTTGCAACGATCGCAAAAAGGCGTCATCCTTAAGCTTCAAAGGTTGCAGTATCGGAAGACCAACCGCCTGAGCGTAATCTTTCACAGGCGATGTGCTGATTTTCTGTCCACGACCTGCGGGCTTATCCGCAACAGTTACAACGGCAGCAATATCAAATCCATCGTCAACAAGTCTTTTCAAAGAAATGGCAGCAAAGTCAGGGGTGCCGAAAAAAACAATTCGCATCAGATTATGGTGTATTTCCAATTACTAAACCGCAAATATAACCCACACATCAACCCCATTGCTCCGAAGTAAATATAATCGGTCATCCAAATGATATGAATAGGTTGTGGATGCGCAATGGTAACATAATAAACGGCTGCTAAATAGATGGTTATCGCTCCAAACTCAATCAGCATGCCCGCACGCGTTTTTCCACTGCCTTCAATGGCATTCAACAACACTAAAACACCACCAGCGGAAACAATGGCAGGAAAAACAACGAAAAACGTTTTATTTAATAGCGCGATATCAGGCGACTCTGAGAAGAACAAAGAGGAAATGGGGGTGGGGTAGAACAGCATCCAATGACTCAGGATGGCGGCCCCAAGCATGTTCATAACAACCAATCTCCGCAAGGCAGTTGATATAAGCGCCTGTTCTCCTCTGGCAATGAGGGTTGAAATTACGGTGCGCGTTGTTTGACCAATGCCCATAACGGCTACAAAAGCAAACATATATCCGTTTCGAACTATATGTGATACTTTCAA
>JBJOIB010000206.1:0-3815 GCA_046047375.1 Bacteroidota bacterium | reverse complement strand
AAAAGAATAAAAAACGTCCTATAACTTTGAAGCCTTCCCTAAAATTAGCTTCGGATAAAAGGGCTAATTTATAGAGGCATGATGAAGTCAATTCTTTCCGCCGCGCTCACCCCACCCACCTCCTCCTAACCGTCGATACTCTCCCATTTTTGCCTATACTTGAAGTGGTGGATGCATCACGACCATAAAAATCATTGCATTCAGCTCAACTTCATGCAAAGCATAACGCGAAATGAATGACGTGAAAAATGCATTTCTCAATCTAACAACACTTCTGATAGCCAGTGTCGTGGCCATCCTTGGATGCAATGCTCACGCTAATCACTCAGAGCAATGCGCAAACGAGGAAAATCCGTCCAAAACGCGCACCTTGAACGAAACGCGGATTAGCGAAGTGGTGCGCATGGTTTTCCAAGATAGTCAGGGTATTCTCTGGTTCGGAACTCAAGATGGTGCGTTTAAAAGCGTGAACGATTCGCTCATTCGCATTGCCGATATCCGCGGTGAGCATGGAACAAATGTAACGATCAAAGACATCACCGAAAGCCCGGATGGAAGTGTTTGGGTGGCGCACACAGATGGAATCAGCAGGGTGACACACGAGGGTGTGACCAATTATTACGAATCGCATGGATTGATCAACCGTGATGTTTGGAGCATCGAAGCAGACGCGGATGGGCTGATTTGGATATCAACCTTCGACGGTGTCTGCACCTACGATGGAAAATCGTTCTCTCGCTTCGATCTGCCAGAAGGCGAGATAGATTCTACCCTCGGCGTTTCTAGCTCACGCATGGTGCATTCCATAAAGCAGGACCGCTCAGGAACGATGTGGTTTTGCACGAACGCCGGTTTGTTTTCGTATGCCGACGGCCGATTGTCGGAGGTTTCGAAAAAAGCAGGAATCGCAACGAATTTTGTGAATGATATCGTCGAAACGAAAAAAGATGAATACATGGTGGCTACCAAGGAGGGATTGTACATCCTCAAAGATGGCAAAGCGTTGAATATCAATCTCGGACAAATGGAGATGGATAAAGGGATCGGGGCCATGGGGTTCGATCAGGATAGCACCCTGTGGTTTGTGGCCAATCAACATCAGTTGTTTACGTACAACGGCTCAAGGGTCGAAGAGTTTGAAAAGCCAAACGACCATCCGGGACCTGTTATTTTTCACATTTTCAACGACAGCGATGGTCGCTTGTGGTTCGTAGGATATGGCGGGGCTTTTAGAATGGAGAATGGCAGATTTATAAGCATCACTCCCGAAGGTCCTTGGTAATATCCATTTTCTTGTCTTTCAATACACGAGTCGCAACCCCAGGTATTGTTGCAGTGAAAGGGTAGGGCAGCATGACGAATTCCATACATCCGTGATATTTTCTGCACCGAGAGTATTACTTTTGCAACCTAAGTTTATTTGTATGCCATCCATATCGCAAAAAGGCGCCGCAATGCCGGCATCACCTATTCGGAAACTTGTGCCATTCGCGGAAAAAGCGAAGAAGCAAGGAAAAAAAGTACATCACCTCAACATCGGTCAACCCGATATTGAAACGCCGGAAGTGGTGCGAGACGAAATGCGTCGCCTCGATAGAAAGGTCATTGAATATTCCAATAGCGAAGGTTTTTTGAGCTATCGCGAAGGTCTGGCTCAGTATTACCGGAATGTCGGTATTGATCTCCAGGTCGAAAACATCATGATCACCACGGGTGGATCGGAAGCGTTGATTTTCGGATTCCAAACCTGCCTTAACCCAGGCGATGAACTCATCATTCCTGAACCGTTTTATGCAAATTACAATGGATTTGCTGTTATGTCGGGCGTGAAAATCGTTCCCGTCACTGCTTCCATTGAAACTGGTTTCGCACTGCCTCCTGTATCGGCTTTTGAAGCCCTCATCACGCCAAAAACAAAAGGAATTCTGATCTGCAACCCGGGCAACCCAACAGGTTACCTGTATTCAAAAGAAGAACTAGAACAATTGCGTGATATCGTGAAGAAACACGATCTCTACCTCTTCGCTGATGAGGTGTACCGCGAATTCTGCTATGATGGCGCTAAACCTTACTCGGTGATGAACCTTGAAGGAATCGACCAAAATGTGGTGCTCGTGGATTCGGTGTCGAAACGATACTCTATGTGCGGAGCGCGCATTGGAGCCCTCATCTCGAAAAACAAAGAGGTGATGCAAACCGCGCTGAAGTTCGGACAAGCGAGGTTGTCGCCTCCAACGTTCGGACAAATTGCATCTGAAGCAGCACTCAAAACCCCTTCTTCGTACTTCGAAGCGGTAACGAAAGAATACGTACATCGCAGAGATGTG
Source organism: Bacteroidota bacterium (assembly GCA_046047375.1). Taxonomy (GTDB): domain Bacteria; phylum Bacteroidota; class Bacteroidia; order Flavobacteriales_D; family Sanyastnellaceae; genus RI-182. Next base: position 1,488 of record JBJOIB010000206.1, on the reverse strand, counting down.
CTCGTGGATGGACTGAACTCAATTCCGGGAGTGCATTGTCCGAAGCCAAGCGGTGCATTCTATTGCATTGCTGAATTGCCTGTTGAAAGTGCTGAAGATTTCTGCCAGTGGATGCTGGAGTCGTTCGATCACGAAGGAGAAACGGTGATGATGGCCCCTGCTGCAGGATTCTATGCTACACCAGGCGCTGGAAAAAATCAGGTTCGCCTTGCTTATGTGCTCGAAGTGCCAGCTTTGCACCGAGCTGTGGCATGTTTGAAAGCCGCATTGCAAGTGTACCCTGGCGCGGTAGCTATCGACGCTGAAGCCCACAATAAGGCTTAAAAGTCGATCAAGGAGCATCTATGGGCAACATCGTTGATGTCATTATCCCTGCGTGGAACGAAGAGAAAAGCATTGGCAACGTTGTAGCCGACATTGATCGGACCGTCGTTCGCCATGTGTTCGTGGTAGACAATAATTCCAAGGATAAAACCGGCGAGGTAGCTACAAAAGCTGGGGCCGTGGTACTAAAGGAAACGCACCAAGGATATGGAGCTGCGTGTTTGAAGGGCATTGAAGCCGCGAATGCTTCAGTTCCTCCAGCCGATATCATCGTTTTTATGGATGCCGACTATTCCGATTATGCCCACGAAATGCCACTTTTGCTCGATCCCATTGAAAAAGGTGAAGCACAAATGGTCATTGGATCCCGCTCACGTGGACAAAGGGAACGGGGGAGCATGACACCGCAGCAGATCTTTGGAAACTGGCTCGCTACGCGGATGATTCGAGTTATTTATGGATTCACCTTCACTGACTTAGGCCCCTACCGTGCGATTCGATTGAATGACCTCAACGCAATTGGCATGACGGATCGCGATTTCGGTTGGACAGTGGAGATGCAAATCAAGGCTATAAAGAACCGTTTGAAAATAGCTGAAGTACCTGTTAACTACCGCAAAAGAATAGGAGTGTCGAAAGTCAGCGGTACTGTTAAGGGGACTATTTTAGCCGGGTACAAGATTATAACGACTATACTGAAATACGCGTGGAGCTTATAATCATATTTGTTTACGGATTCTTCCTGCTGTTCATTCTAGCCTATAGCTTCGTCCAGTGGTCACTCGCGCGTGCCTATGCGAAATCGCTTAAACAGACAGCCCCGGAAGTTCCTGTAATGAATGAAAACGATTGGCCCACGGTAACAGTCCAGTTGCCGGTGTACAATGAACTCTACGTGGTGGAGCGACTAATTGATGCCGTAGCCATGCTAGACTATCCTTCCGAAAAGCTCGAGATTCAAATACTCGATGATGGCAATGACGACTCAGTAGATTTGGCACGCAAACGAGCACAGCATTGGTCAAACAAAGGAATAAACATTCGACATATTCAACGATCAGACCGCTCCGGCTATAAAGCGGGTGCCTTGGCTTATGGTTTGAGTCAGGCCAAAGGTTCATTCACGGCCATCTTCGATGCGGATTTTGTGCCTTCTCCTGATTT
>JBJOIB010000205.1:0-4395 GCA_046047375.1 Bacteroidota bacterium | reverse complement strand
TTGAAAGAGTCGATCCACGGATCTGAACTGGATTGGATGAGTGAAATCTCAGAACCAGGGTCAGCTGTGCTGGCTCGACCAATGGTTACCCAGGAGTCGAACTCCATATCCGGGAAGAATGCAAAGAATGCTGGGTTGATAGTACTTCCATTCGCTGATCCGAAAGGATGCTGGTAAAAGGTTGTAGATGTTTGAATCAACGTTGGCGATTCAGCCAATCCGTAAACGGAAGAAACGAAATCGTTTTCATCCTGACAAACAGCCCATAGACGGTAGGTTGTCGTTCCTGTGAGAGTGGGCAGCGCTCCAGTATGCACAGCATACACTTCTACTTCCAGTCCGGTAATTTGTGAATAGGCAGACACGCTAAACATGAAACATAACGCAGCGGCCAATGCTTTAAGAGTTCGCATCGAAGTAATTTTGGTCAAGAGACGCTAATTTACCACAATTTCGACTAACTCAAAGAAAATTCCTTTCAACTATAATAAATTTTCGTTTAAACAACAGCAACGAGCGTTAGAATGCGCTAAAGTGTGATTCACATCCATCGATGCATGTATTATTTAGACAAAAACTATGTGTTGAGTGATTCCAGTCTAAGTATGTCAAATTACGCAGTGATGCAAAGTAAATCGAAACAAAACAACTGGATATGAACAGTACTTTAAGAAAGTGGAAAGAATTTAGACAACGTATCGTGATTGATTTCTGGGAGCCTCAAGATTCGGATAATCTTTCCGTCATGTGCTAGAAAAACAATTGGGACCCGTCCACCGGTGAGTTTTGCAAACGGCTCGGCGGGAAGGCGAAAATGAGGAATGTCAGCGCTTCCGGTTGCGGAGAGGAATTCTGGGAGTTGATCGGCTTTTCCGTTCAGCACCATAAGCATATTGTATGCATCGTGCTCCTTTTTAAGCACTTGCATTTTCATTGCAAGTGTGCGACAATGGGAGCATTTTAGACTGAAAAACCCGATAACATGTGTTCCTTGGCGTAAGTTGACCGGCACATCATTTAAAGCGTTCGATTCCAAAGCATCTACATCCAAAGGAAAGTCAGTAATCTCTTCTTGGAGGTTAGCAGCTGCGATGAGATCGATTGGGTTTACGATATGCGGGGTTGCAATTGAAAGACCGAAAACGGTGATAGCCAAGACATTCGCTCGCTTCCACTTCCATCCGATAGGATTGACTACGAGCAAAGCCGTCATTGCGATCATTAGACCATTCTTAACAAGCGATTCGAGCGGTGTCATTTGCAAATAGGTGCCAAAACAGCCACAGTCACCTTCACCGTCTAGGATCAGTTGAACAATGAGATACAGGCTAAAGACAACAAGTAAAGCAATAGTTGAGACATAAACTTTTTTACCCGTGTAAAGGAACGACAGAAGCATGGCTCCTAGAAAAAGTTCCAAACCAATAATTGCACGGGAGAAAAAAGGCGCTGTTTTCCAGCTGGCCAGACCTACATCCACGAAATTGATTTCAAACGGCTCGATAGGAAACAGTTTGAGGATGGCCGAAGCAATAAACGTCAGGCCTAAAAGGAGTTGAAGTGTTATTTTGAGATAGAACATAAAAAAAGGGGGACGAGCCCCCTCCATTTTTTTGAACTTATAATTAGTCCAATGAGCAGCTACCACCACCGATAGATGCAGCAGTGCTAAGCGCGTCACACGCATCTTGAGCATCAGCTTTCTTAGCATCTGGAATAGTGGTTGTAGAAGTAACACCACTCACTGTACAAGTACAAGTGTAGTCTTTCTTACAAGAAGCCAAGCCAGCAACAAACAAACCAGCAACGGCAATCATCAAAACTTTTTTCATTATTGATCGATTAAGTTAATGCCACAAGGTTACAGCATTTTTTTTCTACTTGCAACCTATTTAACAATATTGACCTCTTTTTCTTTTGGGAGTGAAAACACGATTTCAGTTCCAACAGTATCGGTCCTCTCGATCCAAATTCTTCCTCCTTGGGAAGATACAAACTCCGCCGAAAGCAGCAAACCTATGCCTGCTCCCTTTTCGTTTTTCGTCCCAAAAGAAGGGTTGACTATTTCTGTAAATAAGTTTTTCGCAATCTCGGGAGCAATCCCTTTACCTTGGTCAACCACACGCAGATTCACCATGTTATCAACTGCCGAAGCTTGCACACGTATTTCACTCCCTATGGGCGAAAATTTAATGGCGTTTTGAATCAGGTTTCGAACGATAACTTCTGTTTGATGTTCGTTTCCAAAAACATGCATTCCTTCGGGGATTTCTGCATGGATGTTGATCTTTTTTCCTCTGGCGATAGGAGATAACAGAGCAACCACAGAATTTACAATATCGCCAATTTGGAAGGTCTTAGCCTCCATATTTTCCTTTCGGATCTGGGTTCTAGACCATTGCAACAAGTTATCTAGCAACGATGAACTACCTTTCACCAGTTGCAAAAGTTCATTTTCAAGCATAATGCGGTCCTCTCGTGGCAAGTCCGGATTGGACTTCAAGACCATTAGGTAGCTTTCGAGAGACGACATGGGGCTTCGAAGATCATGTGAAATGATCCCGAAGAGTGTTTTAAATCGCTCATTCATCAAAGCAAGAACCTCGTTGCTCTCTTTAATTTGCTTGCTCTGCTCTTCGATAAGTTTTGATTGTTCCAGCACCGATTGGCTTTGTTCTTCGATGACGCTCCGAATGAAACGCATTGCGATAAACATAAACATAAGACCGAAGGCATAGGTCAAACCAATATCAATGAATTGGTCAGTTCTCGACCTGTAGCGCTGAAGGATGATTTCAGGGTTGTCATATTCCATGTACATCAATACCAAAGGAATGACAATGCTTATGAATGCAAGAAAGAAATGCCAGCTGGGACGTGTAATGGAAAGCAAAAAGGCAAGACCTACGTAAAAGACAATCAAGCTTGGCCCTTCAACCCCTGCATTTAGAAAGTAGTTGATGCAAAGAATGATGAATGTTGCCGCTATGAAAATTGCGACTGGCCATTTGCGATAGCCGTAGTACCTGCTGGAGATAAACACTACAACAATAGAACCGGCAATGATTAGCATAGAAAGTGCTAATGCATGAAATCCTAGAAACAAATTTTGGAACACCCCCAGCGACACCAAGACAAATGCAAAAAGACACGTAGCGTGAAAAGCTCGCGTGTAAATTGAAAAGTGTTGTGTGTCTCCAATTAAATGCTGGATGGTCTCCCTTAAGGTTCGAACCGGCATACTATGGTTAGTTTCTTCATCTGTGCGGCCGCAAGATACTCAATAAAAAGGTTAATCATCGAATATCTTTTTCACAAACAACGGATTAAGGCGTGTGAATATCTATTTTGTCTTCAAATGTGACCTTTATCTTGATTTACGTCAAAAGTCAGTTTGAGCGGTGCTGTAATCCGCAGAAATACGCTTAGTTTTGATCAAACCAATGTAACCATGAAATACGTAAATCTATTTTTCGGAATGTTATTTATTCCGGCTTTTGCTTTTGCTCAGACAGCTGAAAAGGATGTTGCCATAGGTCTCCACTTGGGAACACTCGAATATGCCGGAGAACGCGGCAATGAGTTCTTCTCATTCGGTCAACATTTTTCAGCAGGGCTATCTATTAGCCAATACCTAACCCCTTCTTTCGACGTCATGGGGGTGATTAGCTATGGACAAATCGACCACGGAGATTCACTCGGGTTCTTTCGCAACCGTATCTACAACTTCAATTTGTTGGCCAAATACAAATTCGCCAATGGGAAGGTATTGAAACAAGATGCGCGCTTCGCCCCTTTCATCTTTGCTGGAATTGCAGACGCTTTTGAAAACGCCGTCCATTACACCGACAATCTAAACATGGCCTTCAACTTCCCAGTTGGTGCGGGCCTTGATGTCAGACTCAACGACACTTGGTCTGTAAGTTTGATGACTTCATATAATTATTACATGAATGACAGGTTGGACAATGCGAATTATGGGGGGCAATTGAATTGGCATGACCAAACGCTTTGGACAACCGTTGGATTGAAATTCTCGTTTCCACGGTTGGATCGCGACAAAGACGGTGTGCGCAACAAATTCGATCGCTGCCCAGAAATTGCTGGTCCCGTTGTGAACCTAGGTTGCCCTGAGATCCCTGAATCAGACAAAGCCGTTATGCGTCAAGCCATGGAGGGTTTATTTTTTGAAACTGGTAGCGCCACCATCAAGTCTGAGTCATACGTAATTCTGGATCAGGTAGTTAGCTTGCTACAATTGCACCCCGAATATAGCTTGAATATTTTCGGACATACCGATAACACAGGTAATGCTGAAATGAATAATCAATTGAGCAAAGATCGAGCGCAAGCGGCGAAGCAATATTTGATTAACAAGGGCATAGCAGCTGAGCG
>JBJOIB010000204.1:0-6079 GCA_046047375.1 Bacteroidota bacterium | reverse complement strand
AAAGAGCCACCTGGACAGGCAGAGACGCCAATGCATCTGAAAACGATTCAAAATGCTGACGAGCCAATATTTCCGTGGGTGCCATTACAGCAACCTGAAATCCGTTATCGATGGCAAGCAGCGCACAAAGCAAAGCTACTATTGTTTTACCGCTTCCAACATCGCCTTGCAGCAATCTGTTCATGTGAAACCCGGTATTTACATCGGCGCGAATTTCTTTAATCACACGCTTTTGTGCTTCCGTTAAGTCGAAGGCTAAATGGTGGTTGTAGAACGATGTAAAGAGCTCACCTACATTCGAAAACCGCACAGCCCGCACATTTCTTGTGCTCTGTAGCTTCTTCTGAACCAACATCAATTGAATGAAGAAGAGCTCTTCAAATTTCAATCGCCTCCTAGCCACTTCAGCCTCTTCCGGACTCGTTGGGAAATGTATTTTTTTCAGCGCTTCATCGCGCGATGTTAAAGCCATGATCTGTATCAAAGCCTCGTTCAACGTTTCTTGGTGTTTTTCTGTAGCAATGCTAAAGAGCGTATCAACCAACTTTGCGATACCCGGTGAATTGAGCCCCTTCGCAGATAGTTTTTCAGTGGTGCTGTAAACAGGACGCAATCCAGAAGCTGCTGAACTTCGAAACCGATCGAGAGTTTCCATTTCGGGGTGTGGAATATTCCAAGCGTTCTTGAACTGTACCGGCTTGCCATAAACCACGTATTCGGTATGAGGTCGCAAAGAATCTTTCACCCATTTGAGTCCCTTGAACCAAACAAGTTCCAGTTGACCTGTTCCATCATCCAACACCGCAGTCAATCGCTGTCCTTTCGATGCCCCTAATTCTTGAACCCGAATGATCTTCCCTTTCAATTGAACTGCAATGGCATCCGAGTTCACCTCAGCTATGGTATAAAATTTTGAGCGATCCACGTAGCGAAACGGGAAGTGGTGCAGCAAGTCCCGATAGGTGGCAATGCCCAGTTCGCTTTTCAACGCAGCGGCACGAGCAGGGCCAACACCTTTCAGGTATTCAATTGGAGTATCAAATATGGATTCCGCCATCCCAACAAAAATAAAGCGATGAAGATAACCTCATCGCTTTTATAGATCGAATTATTCTAATAGTCTTTTAAACAAGCATCATCACCGGATTCTCAAGGTATTTCTTGAACGTCTGCAAGAAAGCTGCTCCAGAGGCTCCATCCACCACACGGTGGTCACAGCTCAGGGTTACTTTCATCACATTTCCTGGCACCACTTGTCCGTTCCGAACCACGGGTACCTGGTTGATGGCTCCTACAGCGAGAATGCAGCTGTCAGGTGGGTTTATAATGGCTGTGAATTCTTCAATTCCGAACATTCCCAAATTGGAAATAGTGAACGTGTTGCCTTCCCACTCATTCGGCTGAAGCTTTTTAGATTTCGCTTTATCGGCCAATGTTTTCACTTCTTCGTTGATGGTAGCAAACCCTTTGCTATCAGCGAAACGGATAACCGGTACGAGCAAGCCGTCTTCCACCGCCACTGCTACGCCTACATGAACATGGTCATTGTAGCGAATGGTATCTCCTAACCATGCTGCATTAACGGCAGGATGTTGACGCAAAGCCATCGCAGCGGCTTTGATGACCATATCATTGAACGATATTTTCACCCCATCTTGAGCGTTGATAGACTTGCGCGCCGCCATGGCGTTGTCCATATCGATAGCCAACGTGAGGTAAAAATGAGGCGCTGTAAATTTGCTTTCAGCAAGGCGACGAGCAATTGTTTTGCGCATTTGGGTAACGGGCACATCGCGGAAAGATTCTGCGCCTACAGGGCCATAAGATGCTGCGCTTCGTTGTGGGGCATAATTCTCCACATCGCGCTTCACAATTCTTCCGCCCTCGCCTGAGCCTGCGACCATCTCAATGGCAATTCCTTTGTCTTGGGCCATTTTCTTCGCAAGCGGAGATGCTTTCAGTCTTCCGTTGGATGCATGCACCGGGGCTGGCGCATTCACTTGTGCCGCTACTGCAACAGGTGCTGGTGCCGGAGCCGCAACAACAGGAGATTCAACCTTCGGCGCCGGGGCTTCTGCTTTCGCAACCGGTGCTGCAGCGCCTGCTAACATGGCAGACACATCTTCTCCTTGGGCACCGATGATGCACAAAAGCGAATCAACAGGAGCGTTTTTTCCTGTCTCCACGCCAATATGCAATAGATAGCCGTCTTGGTACGACTCAAATTCCATGGTAGCCTTATCGGTTTCAATTTCCGCCAGCAATTCGCCGGAAGCTACTTTATCGCCCACTTTTTTATGCCATGCTGCTACCACACCTTCGGTCATGGTATCGCTCAGTTTCGGCATTCGTATGATTTCAGCCATCTTCAGAAAATGCTTTTAGTCGTTTACGTAAGGGTAGTCTTCTTGGGTGTATACATCTTTGAAGAGTTCAGATGCATCCGGATAAGGTGACTCTTCTGCAAACTGCACACTCTCTTCAACCAAGTCTTTCACTTCGGTCTGAATGCCTTCAATTTGCTTCTCTGTCAACCATTTATTCTTTTTAATCACACGCAAAACGTGATCAATAGGATCTTTCTCAATGTACTCAGCAACTTCTTCTTTGGTTCGGTACTTCTGTGGATCAGACATTGAATGTCCCTTGTAGCGGTAGGTTTTGATATCCAACAACGTTGGACCTTCACCCTTTCTTCCGCGTTCTGCCGCGCGAGCAATAGCTTCACTAACTGCTTCAGGACTCATTCCGTCAACTGTTTCGCTGGCCATATCAAACCCGAGGGCCAATTTGGTCAGGTCAGTAACGTTCGATGTGCGCTCCAGGGAAGTCCCCATCGCGTAGTTGTTGTTTTCAACAATGAAGATCACCGGTAATTTCCACGTCGCTGCCATGTTGAACGTTTCGTGCAATGCGCCTTGACGGGCCGCACCATCTCCGAAGAAACAAAGCGTTACATGGTCTTCATTACGGTATTTATCTGCAAAAGCAATTCCGGCACCTAGTGGAATCTGTCCACCTACAATACCATGTCCGCCAAATAAGTTGCGTTCTTTGTCGAACATGTGCATCGATCCGCCTTTACCTTTCGATGATCCTGTTACTTTTCCATAGAGTTCGGCCATCACATACTTCGGGTGCATTCCCAAAGCAATCGGATGAGCGTGGTCGCGGTATGCTGTAATTACACGATCCGTAGGGCGAATAGCATCCACCATACCGGCGAGAATAGCTTCTTGTCCTATGTACAGGTGACAAAAGCCACCAAATTTCTGTTGAATGTAAAGTTGACCGCACTTTTCTTCAAACTTGCGCATTAACAGCATATCCCTGTACCATTTTACATAGGTCTCTTTGGGGAAGCGCTCCGTCTTTGAAGGTGTACTTTTTACACTTTTAGCGGGGCTTGTGTTCTTTTTCACGGTAGATGTTGCCATACCTTAAGGATTCCTTTTCAGTTGCAAATATACGTTACCGATTGGAAGGGAGTCTTTTTCATCGGTGTTTTTTCAAATGTTCTGCGCGAAATCGATGTGGAAGGAGGTTGCGAACGTCTTCAAAGTAAGCTGTTCGAGATGAATTTCCCACCAAAAGGAGTTCAATAGGCTGTTCTTGTTGATCGGCATATTCTGCAAAAACTTGTCGACAAGCTCCACAGGGTGCAATGGTATCTCCTGTTTGCAAACCAAGTTCGGTGGCAATAGCTACCAACTTAATCTGCTCCTTTGGAAACGATGCTTTCGCGGCAAACAATGCCACTCGTTCTGCGCACAATCCGGATGGATAGGCGGCATTTTCCTGGTTGTTACCCGTAATCACTTGTCCGTTACCTAACAATACAGCTGCGCCTACCCGAAAGTTCGAATATGGGGCGTATGCATTCTGCAATGCCTGAACCGCCGCCTCCATTAAGGCACTTTTTTCTTGGTCTATTTCGGAGGCGTCTTCAAATTCGTAGAACGTATAATTCACTTCGATTTTTTTCATAAGCAACGAGTGGGGTATCTGTATTTCCGCATGTATTTAACCTTTTCTTAACGAATCAGATAAATTACTATTTTCGCTTTACGTTGGATCAGGAATCTAAAATACTGCAAGGATTTCAACCAATCAACCTGGAAGAGATGGACCGCGCGGCGCTCATGGATCGCCGAGACACAAAGTACATCCTCAATAAGGAAGAATTTGCGTTGATTTTACCCGAACTCGAAAAGGAGTATCGGGTTCTTGTGGTGGACGGACATTCCATCTCACGTTATTCATCTCAGTATTTCGACACATCTGCCTTCGACTTTTATCACCTTCACCAAAGGGGCAAAAAGAACCGCGTAAAGATACGCATCCGCAGGTACGATGAGTCGAATATTAGCTTTTTAGAGGTTAAACTGAAAACAAACACAGACCGCACCGTTAAATCACGCATTCCGACCAACGAGATGCGCGAAAACCTTCTGGGCCTGGAAATGGATTTTATTCGTCATTCTACCGGAGTCGATTTGCAATTGCAGCCTTCGGTTATCAATGGATTTAGACGAATAACACTGGTTCATAAGGAACGTGCGGAACGAATTACCTTCGATCTAGACATTTCTTTTTCTGATGCTTCTGGAAATTACTTGACCATTCCGAATCTGGTGATAGCCGAGCTAAAACAAGAAAAGTTTGATCGCAGCTCCATTTTTGCGCGTCTGACCAAAAACATGCTCATTCGTCCTGAAAGCGTGAGCAAATACTGTTTAGGAGTAGCACTGTTAAAAGTTGAGGTGAAGAAAAACGCAATTAAAGAAAAAGTACGCCGCATTGAGGAGCTCACCAGTCAGCAGCTTCTCAGATACCTGCAATTAACCTGACCACATGAAGACCTTTTTGAATTTACTTTTTACCCTTATCGCCGCTGCGTTTCCGATGCTCATGCTCGCTCAAGACCTAGCGTCCAACACCTTGTGGACCGACTTTACGCATTTGCCTGAATTGACATGGCGTTTCTCCATTCACCTGCTTATTGTGTGGATTTTGGTTCGCTTGATCTACTACCCTTTAGCGAAGCGCAAAGACTATCTCTTTACCTATATCCTGATATCCATATCGGTATTCTTGCTGTGTTTTCTATTGGCAAACGTAAAAATCGACTTGGCATTTGCCTTGGGACTTTTTGCCATCTTCGGCATCATCCGATACCGTACAGATGCTATTCCGATCAAGGAAATGACCTACCTGTTCATCGTCATCGGGCTTTCTGTAATGAATGCCTTAGCGAGCGGGTTTTCTTTTCCTGTGCTTTTAATTGCCAACTTGGTGATTTTGATCGCCACCTTCGGTTTGGAAAAAATCTGGTTATTGCGCCATGAGTCCTACAAAGTAATTCTTTATGAACGCATCGACCTCATCAAGGCTGGAAACAGAGAAGCGCTCAAAGCAGATTTAGAAGAGCGCACAGGTATCAGAATCAACCGTGTTGAAGTGGGACGCATTGACTTCTTGAGAGATACAGCTCAAATTCGCATCTACTTCTACGCAGATGCTCAGTTGGATCATTTTGAGGAACAGCCGGGAGGCAGGGACTAACCCACTGCGTTGATTAAAACAACAGCGTAAGCGCTTACGCCTTCTTCTCTACCCACAAAGCCCAGTTTTTCTGTGGTGGTTGCTTTCACAGACACCTTTGAAGGATGCACTTGCAATACGTCGGCTATGGTTTGTTTCATGGCCGGAATGTGGTCTTTGATTTTGGGTTGTTGAAGACAAACGGTAGCATCTATATTTCCTAGCTCATATCCCTTTTCGCGAACGATCTTCATGGTATCGGCAAGTAGTATTTTACTGTCAATGCCTTTGAATTTACCATCCGTATCAGGGAAATGAAATCCGATATCCCGCGCGTCTGCGGCCCCAAGCAAGGCATCACAAATCACGTGTAACAACACGTCTGCATCTGAATGTCCGTAACTGCCTTTGTAATGATCTAAGCGAATGCCTCCTAACCAGAAGTCTATGCCTTCCCGAAGTTGGTGCACATCGTATCCGAAACCAACGCGAAACTCCATTAGCCTTCTGACTGGCTTGACTGATTCAAACGAGC
>JBJOIB010000203.1:0-5607 GCA_046047375.1 Bacteroidota bacterium | reverse complement strand
TCGTTGGAGGAAGACGAAATTGAACGTGGCTTCATCCTTACCTGTCAGGCGCACCCGCGGTCTGAACGCATCGTGGTTGATTTCGATCAGCAATAATTACTCGGCAAGCTCGGATAATTCGAGCCAGCGATCACTGCTTTCATCCAATTCTGTCATCACTTTTCCGAGTTCTTCGCTCAGTTGGGTCATGCGTGCAATGTCTGTAGCTGTTGCCAGTTCACCCTCCAAACGCTTCTTCATTTCCTCCAATTCCTCTATTCGCCCGGTAAGTTTCTCCAGCTCAAACTTCTCTTTGTAGGAGAGTTTCTTCGGCTTTTCTGCAATCGGTTTGATTTCTTTGGGTGCTGCTTTTGTTTCTGACACGCGCTTTTCCTGAGATGCTTCTTTGTCGCGAATCTCCCTGAAAACGCTGTAGTTACCCGGTATGTCGCGCAACTGGCCATCTCCTTCGAAATACAAGATATGGTTCACCAGTTTATCCATGAAGTAGCGGTCATGGCTAACAATAACAAGGCATCCCGGAAAGTCTTGTAGGTAATCTTCCAGCACAGAAAGGGTGAAAATATCGAGGTCGTTGGTAGGCTCATCGAGTATGAGGAAGTTGGGATTGGCCATCAGAATGGTCAGCAGATACAGTCGCTTTCGCTCCCCACCACTCAATTTTGCAATGTATTGGAAGTGCATGCTGCGCGGAAACAAGAAGCGTTCAAGCAACTGGGCAGCGGTAATCTTAGCGCCGCCAGTGAGTGGAATAACTTCAGCAATCTCGCGCACGGCTTCAATGACCCGCATATCTTCCTTAAATACCATGTCTTGCTGTGTGTAGTAGCCAAACACAATGGTTTCACCCACCACTACCTTACCTCCATCAGGCTCTTCTTTCCCTGTGATGAGGTTCAACAAGGTGCTTTTTCCGCTCCCGTTAGGCCCCACGATGCCCATTTTTTCACCACGGGTGAAGGTGTAATCGAATCCATCGATGATTTTTTTAGCACCATGCGCTTTTTTAATCTTGTGCAGTTCAACAATTTTTCCGCCCAAACGGTGCGGGTTGAGGTTCAGCTTCAAATCGTCATCTTCCAGACGCACGCTAGCTGCCTTTTTAACATTGTCGAACTGATCAACGCGGTATTTCGATTTGGTGGTGCGGGCTTTAGGCTGGGTTCGAATCCACGAAAGTTCTTTCCGGAATAGATTGCGCGCCTTTTCCCGATTCGCAAACGCCAATTCTTCACGTTCGTCTTTTTTCTCAAGGAAGTATGAAAAATTACCCTTGTATCGGTAAATCTGCATGTCATCCAACTCGAGAATTTCATCGCAGACCACTTCGAGGAAATAGCGGTCGTGTGTCACCATCAACAAGGTCATGGAAGTGCGCGCCAGGTATTCCTCCAGCCATTCAATCATCTCCAAATCGAGGTGGTTGGTAGGCTCGTCGAGCAACAGCAAGTCGGGTTGTGAAATCAATGCTTTGGCAAGCGCTACACGGCGTTTTTCACCGCCAGACATGGTAGCCACGTTCATGGTGAGATCGTGGATGTTCAATTTACCCAAAATCTGCTTGGCGTTCGATTCATAATTCCAGGCTCCATGCTGGTCCATTCTGTCCATCGCCCGTTGAAGGGCCGCTGAATCTTGCTGTGCAGATGGCTTCATCAAAAGCAATTCGTACTCTTTGATGGCGCGCACCATGTCGTTGTCAGCATCGAACAAGTTCTCAAGGATAGAAGCGTGTTCATCTAGTCCGTGCTCTTGAGCGAGGTAAGACATGCGCACTTCGTTGTTGAAAATCACGCGGCCTTCATCTGGAGTATCTTGTCCGGTCAAAATTCGCAACAAGGTTGTTTTACCGGCTCCGTTGCGCGCCACCAGTGCTACTTTTTGTCCTTTCGTAATACCAAACGTCAGATTTTCAAAAATCAAGCGTTCACCAAAGCGCTTCGATACGCCTTCTACCGACAAATAGTTCACTACTCCTTCCATGCTGCAAAGATGCGCAATCGGCAACGTTTTTCTATGTCTAATTTCATCGGTCATTTGTATCTTTAACCCGATGTCGATTTTATGGAAAATACTTCCTTGGGAGGAGCTTAGCAGGGATGAGCTGTACGCGATCCTTCAGTTACGTGCTGAAGTATTCGTAGTGGAGCAGAATTGCGCTTATCAAGATGTAGATGGCAAGGATGAGGAGGCCGTGCATTTGTGGGCGGAAGACAATGAAGGCATTGTGGCCTACTTGCGCATTTTGCCTCCCGGGGTGAGTTATGAAAATGATGCCGCCATTGGCAGGGTGATCACGGCTTCGCGTGTGCGAAGAACCGGCATTGGAAAGGAACTGATGCGCAGGGGTATCGCAGCATCGCAGCGGATGTTTCCAGAGCATAACCTTCATATCTCAGCACAGGAATACCTGCGTGAATTCTACCAATCTTTTGGCTTTGAACAAGTGGGGGAAGGGTATCTGGAAGACGGAATTCCGCACATTTCCATGATTCGGAACAAAGAAGAAGTAAAGAAAAAATGAGCAACCGACACGATTTATTTGCCCGCATGGAGGAGGAAAAGGACGCCATCCTTGAATCCGTAAGAGCACTGACGAAAGAGGAGAGGGCTTTTCATCCGCCGTCAGGCTGGAATGCCCTGCAAATTCTGGAACACATACTTATTTCAGAAAAAGGCACCCTTGGTTACATGAAGAAGAAAACGCAGTTAAAGGCGGAAGAAATGGAGGTGGTAGACGATCAAAGTCGCGAAGCCACTGCTCAATTGGTTGCGGCCCTGCACTCGGAGAATCGCTGGAGTGCGCCGTCGGTATTGCCTGAACCCACCGGTGCTCATTCGCTCGATGCGCTCAGCGAAGAATGGACGCTCTTACGCGATGATTTTCGTGTCTTTCTGCACGAATTGCCTGCGGAGTACGATCAACGAAAGGTGTTTAATCATCCTTTTAGTGGGCGTATAGGCTTGTTGGATACCTTGGATTTTTTAGCGGGGCACATCAAACACCACGCTTTTCAACTCGATCGTTTGAAGCAAGTTCTTCCGTAGCCCTCAGCCGCGGATGGATGATGCGGAACCACAGGGGAGGAATCAACGAAAGAAGCATGGCTGTAGGATAGCCGAAAGGCAACTGCGGGGATTCAGGACGATGCTCCAATAATTGGTAGTGCTTTGACGCCTTGTAGTGGTGATCTGAATGCCGTGTCAACTCGTACAGAATAATCCGTCCTAAAATATGGTTCGAATTCCACGAATGATGCGGCATGACGCGTTCATAACGCTCTGCATCTACCTTTTTTCGACGTAGTCCGTAGTGTTCAATGTAATTGATGGTTTCTAAGAGCATGAAGCCCACCATTCCACTCAAGGCTATGACGAGTGCTGTTTTCAGCCCGAAGAACAGAGCGAGCATTAGCAAATAGAGGCCGCTTAGTAGGTGGAATAGCAGCATCGCGTTAGATAGGCTAAGAAAGGATTTCTGATCGGCCTTGAGCATGGTTCGTTGTATTTTCCACGCGCTTAAATACGAACCAACAACAGTTTGAATGAAAAAGCTATAGATGTTTTGGCCCCTTCGGGCCGATGCCGGGTCGTGTTCGGTGCTTACCCAGCGGTGGTGGCCGCGGTTGTGTTCAATGAAAAAATGCATGTAATGGTTGGGAAGCAAGAGGAGGATCGCTAAGAACTGTTCGAAAGCGCTGTTTCTATGTCCTAGCTCATGCGCCACATTGATTCCACAAGCTCCAAGCATGGTGCCTACAGATAAAGTCATCCACGTAATTTCACCTGTGCTCAACGCGCGATGTGTTAGTGCATCTGCAAAAAGATACAGCGCGATGCCAACCAAAGGAACATTGAGGTAGAGCAACAAATCAAAAAAGAAGACGCTCTTCTTCCGGTGAACTTCGTTCGATGGGTCAGGAGCAGAGCGATCCTTAAAGAGAGGGTCGAGGAGGGGTACGAGTCCGAAGGCAAAAATCACAGCGGCGCCTGAAAGCATTCCCCCACGCTGTATTCCGAGCATTGCAAGCATCGGAATGATGTAGGCGGTGAGGTATTTGAGGTCGCGGAGTTTCATGCCACCGAAAGATAACTCACCCGAGATGAATTTTCAAACATCTGCCATGAAACAATTCGAGCGAGGGTTTATCCTCGCTCGAAAAGCATTTTTTAAAGTGCTTGCTTATTCCACAATCAACTTCTTTGTTTCCAATTGATTGCCGATAGACAATCTGGAGAGGTAGATGCCTTCGGGCAGTCCTGAAATATCGTATGATCGCACCTCACCTGCGTTGCCAACAGGTATCATGATCTCCTTTACCTTGCGCCCTTCCAAGTTGAAAAGCTCTAGTTTTCCAGCCAAGCGGTCGCTCACCAATACGGTGGCGCGCACGTAGCCGTTGGATGGATTCGGTTGCAGCGTAAGTCGGTTGTGAGAAATTTCATCCACATCCGAGATGTGGCTCGGAACAACCCCTTCAATTTGATTGTCGCAAAGTACAAAGTACTCTAAACCGCTTTCAGCAAAAGAAGGAAATGCTGTGTTCTGCACTGTAATTCCTTCACCTCTATTCGTGAACACAGCATTTCCGATATTAAATTGAATTTCTTCCGCAACAAATTCAGTGGTGTGGTTGCTCATGCAGGCGCCGCGGGCATCTTGATCGATTTTAACGGCAAGTGCGCTGTACAAGCCTTCACCAAAGCTTCGGGTATTTCCAAGTAGTAACGCGCCAGCGTCCATGGTGCGAATAGACGTTGTTGCAATGTCTTTTAAGTCGCCACCATACGTTGATGTGTACTTGATATCGCCCATGGCATTCACAAACAAACTCATGTAATCAATTCCGCCATTTCCCACGCTGGCAGTGCCGCCGTTAAGCATGTACATGTCGTTTTTGTGGTGCACAATGGATGTCCCGTGATCGTTCGACCACGATCCGAAGGTCTTTGACCAAACCACGTCTCCATCGGTGGTGAGCCTGATCAAGTAAGTATCATTGCCACCTTGTCCGGCGCTGTTGGTATCCCCACTTAGCAATAAGTCACCTTCGGGCATGTACACTATGTCCCATGCCAACTCGTTTGCCCCCAGGGAGAAGGTTCGTGTCCAAACTTCATTACCTTGAACGTCGAGTTTTACAAGTACACCATCATAGCCGGTGGTTTCCGGGCCATTTTGATGTCCCCACAAATACAGGTTGCCATCTTCATCGGCGGTTACCGACAAAATATTTTCGTACATATCGGTTCCGAAAGTGCTTGTCCACAAGGTGTTTCCATCGCCGTCAAGGCTGCAAATCCACCAATCCACATTTTGATTGTCGCTGAACGACGTGGTGGTTCCGATGGCGATGATTTTTCCAGATTCCATCACCAAGAGGTCTCGAACATCTTCATTGAGCGGACCGGAAATGGTTTTTTGCCAAACTTCTTCCGCCTGGTGGTTGAGTTTGATGATCACACCTTCCATCGCATCGTTGATGGATTGTGTAGTTCCGCCGATCAGCAAATGCGTAGCATCGTAGTTGGTCATGCAAGAAAGGGCATCATCGTTGGGGGTGCCTGAACTTTTCGTCCAAATACGTCCTCCCAAATGATTGGTGC
>JBJOIB010000202.1:0-6598 GCA_046047375.1 Bacteroidota bacterium | reverse complement strand
ATCCACGTTTGAGTCGTTTATTCAAGAATAGACTGAATTCAATGTTTTTTTGTAAATTTAAGCGACCTAATTAAGACCAGATGAAATCTTTTCTACGCGCTTCTTTTGCTTTTTTTTTATTGCTTTTCGCTGAAGTAACTTCGGCACAGTCACCATGCGTTAATGGTTTGGCTGCGGGTATTTACCCTTGTGAAAACGTCGATCTCTATGCTTCAATGGGGATTTCTGAACTTGGTGGTGGTAACATAGAATTCAACGATATATGGGGTTGGACAGACCCACTTGACGGGAAGGAATATGTGTTGCTTGGTAAAACCAACGGTACTGCGTTCATAGATATCTCCGATCCTATTAATCCTGTTTATTTAGGATCGCTCGCCACGCACACTGTCAATAGCATTTGGCGCGATATTAAGGTATACGGAAATTATGCTTTCATAGTGTCGGAAGCTTCAGGCCACGGAATGCAAGTTTTCGATTTGACGCGGTTGCGCAACGTGGTAGCGCCGCCTGTTGCCTTTACGGAGGATGCGCACTACGCGGGATTCGGTAACGCCCACAACATTGTGATCAATGAAAGTGAGCCGCTTGCCTATGCCGTTGGAACGAACACGTTTTCTGGAGGATTGCATATTGTTAATATTTCTAATCCCCTTGCACCTGTTATCGCAGGAGACTTTGCTGCAGATGGCTATACCCACGATGCCCAAGTGGTGACATATAATGGTCCGGATGCGGCCCACGTTGGAAAGCAAATCGCTTTTTGTTCAAATGAAAACACCCTGACCATTGTGGATGTTGACGATCCAACAGATACGCAGCAATTATCTCGTCTTGGATATCCAAATGTTGCCTACTCGCACCAAGGGTGGCTCACTGAAGACCAACGTTATTTTTTACTTGGTGATGAGTTGGATGAAACCAATTTTGGCATCAATACACGAACCATGATTTGGGATGTACAAGATCTTGATAACCCCGTGCTCATTGGTACGTATTCTGGACCTAGTGCGGCAATTGATCATAATTTGTACACCCGAGGCAACTTGTGCTATCAGTCTAATTACCGCGCGGGACTAGCGATTGTTGATGTGCAAAACGTCGCTTCAGCATCTCTTTCGCAAGTGGGCTTTTTTGATGTTTATCCTTCGTCAAATTCAGCACAATTCAACGGAAGTTGGAGCAACTATCCATACTTTGGTTCTGGTATCGTGGCCGTGAGCCACATAGAAGAAGGCTTGTTTATTCTAAAGCCACGATTTATAGATGTTGTGGTGTCTGAACCTTTTTATTGTTCTGACCAACCCGTAGTGCTAGATGTTGTGATTGCTGATGGTTTCCAGGGTGGAGTAAACCTTTCTGTTGTGTCAGGATTGCCAGCAGGAGCATCGGCGAGTTTTTCGCAAAACAATGTTGGTCCTGGCACTGTGCAGCTAACCCTATCTAATCTGCCGCAAACCAGTCAAACATTGACGTTGGTAGTTCAAGCAACAGGTGATCATTACACGTATACTTCAACCGTTGAAGTGCTTGTTCTTGATTGCGCTACAGATATTCCAGGGTGTACCGATCCATTGGCCTCGAACTACAACCCTGACGCCACCATTGATGACGGTTCGTGTACCTACCCATGTGTTGACATTACGCTATCAATAACTACTGATTGCTGGGGTGCAGAAGTAAGTTGGGTATTGCTAGATCCAAATGGAGCGACGGTGGCTCAGGTAAATGGTGGCTCACTCGGGAATCTTCAGACCTATACTTGGAATTATTGCTTGCCTGCAGGCTGTTACGACTGGGTGATTAGTGATTCTTTTGGGGATGGACTTGCCGGAATTGCTTCTGGTTGTTCCGCAGATGGAAATTATAGTGTTGTTGATGGACAAGGCAATGTGCTTGTTTCAATGGCCGTTGCGAACTACGGTTCTGGAACTACAGAAACGTTTTGCATAACGACACCGCTGCCTGGTTGCACAGATCCGTTGGCTTGTAACTTCAATGCCAATGCAACAGAAGATGATGGCTCATGTGTTTACCCACAAACGTATTTTGCGGATACAGATGGCGATGGATTCGGCGATGCCAGCGCACCAACTGAAAGCTGTTTGCCGTTGGCAGGATTTGTAGTTGACAGCAGTGATTGTGACGATTCACGCAATGATGTTTACCCAGGAGCTCCCGGAACTCAGGAAGGCATTGATAATAACTGTGATGGTACTGTAAGTGGAAACGAGCTCCTCCAATCATGTTTAGGTGACTTCAATGGAGATGGCAACCGAAATGTGGCTGACTTTCTTCAGTTGTTGGGCGAATTTGCCTGCACCACCGCTTGTTCAACGGATATTACAGATGACGGCATCGTGAATGCTTCCGATGTGTTAGGTTTCCTGAGCTTTTTCGGAACTCCTTGTCCGTGAGTTAGTTTAACTCATCCGTACGCTCTTCCAGTAGCTGCTTTTGATACAACTCATAATAGGCACCCTCCATTTCCAAAAGAGATTGATGGGTGCCTTCTTCTTTTATTCGACCGTGATCCAATAGCACAATATGATCAGCGTGTTTGATGGTGCTAACGCGATGGCTAATGATGATGGAGGTGCGATTGTGCATGATTTGCTTCAAATGGCTGAGAATGGCCTCTTCAGTTTCAGTATCTACCGCTGAAAGACAGTCATCAAATAGCAGAATTTTAGGCTCTTTAATAATGGCACGCGCTATTGAAATACGTTGTTTTTGGCCGCCTGACAGGTTGATACCTCGTTCACCCAAGAGAGTATCGTACCCTTTGGGGAATTCCAGGATGTTATCGTGTACGCAGGCATGTTTGGCTGCTTGAACAACCTTGGATTCCTGCGGGTCATCAATGCCGAAGGCGATATTATTTCGTATCGAATCTGAAAAAAGAAATACCTCTTGCGGAACGTAGCCGAGGGCTGTGCGTAAATGATACAAGTTGTGTTCTTTCAATGGAATGCCATCTACAAAAATATCGCCGGTGGTGGGGTCGTATTGTCGTGCGATTAGGTTCGCAATGGTAGATTTCCCACTGCCAGTTCTACCGATGATAGCGAGCGTTTTTCCCGCATCTACCTTGAAAGAAAGTTGATCGATAGCACGTATCCCTGAATCAGGATAATCAAAGGAAACGCCGCGGAACTCAATTTCGCCAGAGATATCGCGCCGTGTTTCTGCGCGATTGATAATTTCAGGTTCCTGCTTTAAAAACTCATTTATTCTTTGCTGTGATGCCTCGGCTTTCTGAACAAGTGAGGTCACCCAACCAACAGAGGCGAATGGCCAGGTGAGCAAGTTGACAAAAAAGATAAACTCAAAAACCTGCCCAATATTCATTTCTCCGGAAATGACTTTTTGTCCACCGATGTAGATCGTTAATATAGTGCTGAGTCCCACTAGCAGAACAATGATTGGCATGAAAAGCGCATCGACCCGAACTTGATCAATTGCTTTTGTTTTGTACAAATCCGATTCGAACTTAAAATTCTCAGTGCTGTAGTTTTCTCTACTATAAGCTTTCAATACACGAATGCCTGAAATAGCCTCTTGAACTATGGTACTCAACCGCGACTGTTGACGTTGCACTTCCTCACTTCGGCGATTCATGAGGTTGCTCACGTAGTATATGCTTACTGACATAAACGGCAATGGGAGCAAGACGTACAAGGTAAGCTCTACATCAATGCGAAGCATGAAAATAACCACTAGCACAATCATTACCACCAGATTCAGCGTGTACATCACCGCAGGTCCGAGGTACATGCGGACCTTACTCACATCTTCACTAATTCGGTTCATTAAGTCGCCCGTATTGTTTCTCTTATAGAAAGCCATGCTCAAGCGCTGGTAATGATCGAAGATCTCATTCTTTTGATCGTATTCAATCAACCTCGACATCACGATGATGGTTTGCCTTGTAAAAAATAGAAACACTCCTTTGATGAGGTAAACAACAATGTACAGAACAGCTAAGGCTATGGCAAGCGCAACAATAGCCCTCGAGGCTTGCTCTCTGCTTTGAATATTTTGCGAAGCAGAAACATCGATTCCAAGCAGGTCAGATAGATATGAAATGCTTGGGGGTAGTTGGATACTCTCTCCAGGTTCAAAAGCTATTGCGGCATCATTCGCTAGAAATGTAGTGTTGGCCTCACTGAGCATGTTTACACCTTCACCGATTAAAACAGGGGAATAAACACCGAAGATATTGGTCAGAACAATGAAAAAGATTCCGAGGATAAATCGCCAGCGGTATTTCCAGAAGTACTTATTGAGGGTTAAAAGTGCACGCATGATTAAAAATGAAAGTTCCAGGTGGCAGAAGGTAAAATAGGGAAAAGACTCACTTGGTATGCCTTTATTTGAAGGGTTCCTTCTTCAAGATTGCCCGTATTACCGAAATAAATGAAGTATGGATTTTGACGATTGTACACATTGTATATGCTGAAAGTCCAGTGGTTTGTAAAACGCACTGATTTCTCCCCTCGTTTGGCGGCGCGGGTTTTTGGTGGGTAATAGGTCAAAGATAGATCAGCACGATGGAAAGGTGCCATTCTGAAGCTGTTGCGTTCGCCGTAAACATCAACAACGCGGCCTTCATAGAAGTAGCGCGAAACAGGAAGGGTAATGGCATTGCCCGTTCCATAAACAAAGGTTGCCCCAAAGGTCAGTTTATCATTCAAATTGTAACTGGCAACCACGCTAAGGTCATGACGTCGGTCGAATTTGGCTGGGAAAGAATTTCCGTCGTTCAAATCCAGGAAAACGCGGTCTGTTTTACTCCAGGTATATCCAATCCATCCATTGAAGTCGCCTCTCACTTTTTTCACAAACAACTCCACACCGTAGGAAGTGCCAGATCCAAATACCAGTTGATTATCAGCATTGTTGTTCAGATTGTTTTCCGGACGAGCTCCTTCTTCGTACTCAACCAAATTCCGCATGTCTTTGTAGTACAGTTCAACGGAGGTTTCATACATGCCACCTTGTAAATCGCGGAAGTAGCCAAGATTGTATTGCTTACCAAACTGAGGTTGAACGCGATCTGTACTAGGTAGCCATACATCTGTTGGCAAAGAAGTTTGCGACAAGGAGGCGAGGTGTATGTACTGGTAGTTGTGAGTGTAACCAGCCT
Source organism: Bacteroidota bacterium (assembly GCA_046047375.1). Lineage (GTDB taxonomy): Bacteria > Bacteroidota > Bacteroidia > Flavobacteriales_D > Sanyastnellaceae > RI-182. The sequence goes on along the minus strand of JBJOIB010000202.1, from coordinate 1,449 downwards.
TCAGTGCGGCACGTTCGTTCAACCTCAACCGGGCATTGATCCGAGGTTCCCAACCGCCATAGTATTTCACCTTTTCGCCTTGGCCATATTCAATGGTTTCTGGAACCGTTACAGGACTTAAAGGGTCAGCCTCATCGTTGATTTGATAGCGGGTGAAAGGTCCAACATGCAGAAACATCGAATACCTCAGCCCTGCATTAACGCGAAGAACATCGCTGATATCAAATTGGTCTTGAATAAAAAAAGCCGCCTCATGACTGAGTAGAGGCATTTCGTTGCCGAGATCGAACTCAGTATCACCGCTGCTAGCGGTAGCCTGACTCGGAGTGAAGGTATGGTAGATGTATTCGGCACCTGCCTGGATTTGATGGCGATAATCAGGATAGTAGGAGAGATGCACTTTTCCGCTCCAATCCCGAATTCCAGAGTTCAAGGCAAAATTGAAATCTTCTTGTGACCCTTCAAATGCGAACCGATAATCAGTGAAAGAAGCCATGGTATTCATGAAAAGCTTGTCTGAGAACAAGTGATTCCAACGCAGCGCCATGATTGCATTACCCCACGGAATTCGCGCTCCAAATCCTACCGTTTTGCTCTGAAAATTGAACACATCTCGTCCAAAATACCCACTTGCAAAGAACCGATCCTTATCAGACAATCGGTAGTTCAACTTCATGTTCAAGTCGTAGAAGTAGTAGGAAGATCCTGAAAAATTAGATTCTTCATTGATGAATGGGGACAACAAAACATCGATGTAGGTGCGACGAGCGCTGACAATAAAGCTAGCGGTATCTTTCTTAATCGGTCCTTGCACGGTCAAACGGGAGCTGATAAGCCCAATTCCGCCTTCGATTTCAGTTTTCTTCGCATTCCCCTCTTTAAGGCTTATATCGAGTACTGATGACACACGTCCACCATAACTGGCGGGCATTCCACCCTTGATGATTTCAACCCCTTTTATCGCATCCGCATTGAAAACACTAAAGAAGCCGAACAAATGCGATGCGTTGTAGACAGTGGCATTGTCGAGCAAAATAAGGTTTTGATCTGGGCCTCCACCACGAACATAGAAACCTGCATTGCCTTCTCCTGCGCTCTGTACGCCTGGCAAAAACTGTATGGTTTTCAGCACATCCACTTCTCCAAGAAAAGCAGGAAGAGTTTTAATGCTTTCAATCTGTAAATCAACCCTACCCATATCAGTTGATTCGGTGTTTTGAGTCTTTTCACCAACAATCTCTACTTCAGGACCTAGCACCACGGCCGATTTGAGCTGAACGTTCAATGTTACGTCTCCAGTGAAGCTTATGGTGTTTTTATACGTTTCGTAGCCAATACTGCTGATCTCAACAGAGTAGGTTCCTAACGGGAATGAGATGGAGTAAAACCCTTGTGTATTGGTAGGCACACCAATGGATAACTCTTTAATCAATACGCTAGCACCGGGCA
>JBJOIB010000201.1:0-3647 GCA_046047375.1 Bacteroidota bacterium | reverse complement strand
TAGCTGCGATTGATAGCAGGAAAGTTGATAAGTCAACCGATCGGTTCGACCATTCAGTCCTATCTCTACGATACGCTGAAGCTCCGCATTCAAGTCATTGGATACCATTCCTGTAGCAGGTTCAATGATCTCTGTCAAAGCAGGCGGACTGTAAGCTTCAGCCGTCGAAACGAACACGTTATGCCCTTTGCTCCAGGTATACTGCAATCCCAAACGCGGTGTTAATCGAAGCCATGATCGCTCTGTTGTGGTTTGTGTGTCTTGCGCCGTGTTGAATAAGATGTTTCGCGTAGAAATGGAACGCTCGGCAACGGTAAGGCCTGTAGATAAAACCAACGCATCCAACAATGTAAAATCATTGGTCCATGCCGCAAACCATTCACCAGACAGGGTATTGTTAGCATAGCGCTGTGTACCGCGATCGGCGTTTACCAAATTGAATTCATCCAGATCGTTTTCTTCTTTCTGAAATTCAATCGAAAGGGTGCTGTTGGCTGAAAGTTTTTCCCGCTTCATCCAATTGGAAGCAAAAACAGATCGCACTGAAAAACCTTTGGTGGACTCGTCTTTGAATCCATTGAAAAAGGCAGAGGTTCCGTAAGGGTTAATCTTGTTTGAGCGATTTAAAGATAGGGTAGTGGTGTTTTCAAGATAGCGGGAGGTGAATTTTTGGCTCATTCCAACCATAAAACGACTACGCTCCACGTGGGTATTGTTTTTTACGGTGAAATCAGGAGAGAAGGTAGGCTTGGAAAAATCGGTGAGCCCACCCGGAAGGTCCCATGACCCCAGGTAGTTCATGACTAACAAGCTGTGCTGCAAGTGTTCCCTGGTGCGGTATGCAAGCTGAAGCAACTGTACCGATTTTTCATTTCGCTCCTGCAACCGGTACCCATCTGTCGCCTGAACGGCGGATGACAGGTAGTACGAAAACCTATTGAGCGTTCCTGATATACTTTGCTCCGAGCGAATAAAATTATAGCTGCCTGCGGTGGTGGAAAGATTTACTTGCGCCTTACCTGAATAAGGTGAAACCAGCCAACTGCGCACTGCGCCACCTGTACCCGGTCCGTAGTCGTTGGCATGCGGACCTTTGATGACTTGAATGGTTTCCACGAACTGAGGGTCGATTATCTCCAATGCCGCCTGCCCATCCGGACTTGTCAAAGGGTATTCACCTAGATAGAGCTTGAAATTCCTCACCACGAAAGGCGATCGAATGGAACTGCCCCGAATATTTAATCGTCGGCTTCCTCCATAACCTCGAGAGTCATATTGAACGCCTGGTAAGGTATTCAAGGCATTCTGAAATGATGAACGATCATCGCGCTGAAAATCTGAAGTCCCCAATGAAATCAAAGGTACCAGTGCTGGCTTGGCAATGGATGCTATAGCATGCGCCCCTGATAGTTCATTGATCGTAGCTCGAACGCGAACCACACACCCCGTGGAATCCGGCTGAATGTAAATGACCCCGTGATAGCGAATATCAGATAACATCAAAGGAATACCTACCAAACTATCAGGTACAGTGAACTCACCTAAAGCGTCTGTTGTAGTAACTACCTCGCCATCGGAAAGAATATAAGCCCCTTCCATGGGTGAATTGGTCAACAGTTCAACCAATGTGCACGTTACAGACTGGCTATATGCTGATAGAGTGAATAGTACGAAGGAAACAACGATGTAGTATCGCATCTTTATTCACCCACAACGAAGGTCTTGGTAATGGTGCCTTTCTCAGTGGTGCTGGTAATGTAATATTTACCGGCAGCCAATGATTGAACCGGCAACTTCACGTCGTTTTCCATAATCACATAACGACCAACTTCTTGTCCATTGAAACCAATCACATAGAAATTTGTACCGATAAAACTGTCGCTAAAGCGGATGTTAAGCACGTCACTTACCGGATTCGGGAATAGGTCAATTTGTTGCTCAGGCGCTTCTGTTTCAGACACGCTGTTGTAATCGAGATTACGAAACTCTTTAATGATGTTAGGTCCTGAGCCAGGGTAGTTGGTGCCGTTGAAGGCAACATACACAGCTCCAGTATTTGGGTTCACACAAATATCTCTTACGCGTTGGTTGAAAGAACTAAAGAATTGATCCTCTGATTCAACAGTTAGACCATCTTCACTCAAATGTAATACCGATAGACGCTCGTAGTTGGATCCAAGTCCGCCCAAAACAGCCATGAGAACTGAGTTTTGCCATTCTGGAATTGCAGGGTGGGTGTAGTATTCTATTCCATTCACAGCCACACATGGAGACCAGGACATCAAAGGTTCGCGAACGTTCAAAGTCGTGCACCAAGTTTCTTCGGCCATGGTGTTGCATGCACCTTCTACATAAGGCCAACCGTAGTTGCGACCAGCCTCGATGATGTTAAACTCATCATTGTTCGATTGTCCGTGCTCACTGCTGTATATAAGTCCATTCGGCCCATTGCATAATCCTTGTGAGTTGCGGTGACCCCAAGAATAAACATACGAAGCAGGATCAGGGTTGTCAGATGGAATGGTTCCATCCAAGTTGATGCGCAAAATTTTACCATTCAACGCCTCAATGTCTTGTGAAGAATCTCCGCCATCGCCGGTGTCTCCGGTCGACATCAATAGCTTTTGGTCAGGCGTCACCAATAGACGTGAACCGTTGTGAATACCACCACCAGGTATGTTATTGAGTAGGATTTCTTCGTCAATCAAGTTTGTGCCGTCCCAAGTGAACCGGCTTAAGCGCTCAGTCACATTGAAACCTGAACCAACGCAGTAGACAATGTACACGTACGGATCTGTACTAAAGGTCGGATGCATGGCCATGCCGAGCATTCCCGGCTCTCCTTGTCCACCGTTTGGAATCACAGAAGTTTTATCCAAAACGGTTGTATAGTTTCCTGTCTCGGGATCAAGGCGCAAAACCTTTCCTCGACGTTCAGTCACCCAGATAGCATCATCAGGACCCCACAATATTTCCCAAGGAATCTGAATTCCGGTTACCAAATCGAACTCGGTTAATGTGGTATTCCCGACAGTCCAGGTGGGTTGTGCAAAAGCACAAAGTGACAGCACCAAAGCGCTGATGGTGGATACAAGGTTTTTCATGGTTTCAAAATTTCACGTTAAAGATAACTCGTTATGGTAGAATATAACAAAGGAATCTGCTGACTTTATTGGATTTCAACCGGAGGCGGAGTTACTCTTTTGGTTGAAGTTCAACCCAAGCTTTAACCTGAACAAGCCCGATCGTCCATACGAAATCGAAGCATCTATGAAGAATTTCTGGCCGTATTGAAATCCGATGGCCGTGCCCGAATATCCAAATTTCACTGAAGTTGTATTGGATGCCTCAATCCTAACACCAGCTAGTATCTCTGCATAGGTCCTGACGCTAGAGCGAAGTGGTATCATGTAACGCATCCCGGAGGTGATCATATAATCGGTTATATCGGATGCTATTTTCTCACTGCTAGCCCTGAATGATAAGAAGTACGCGTCATGCAGCTGAATGCAACCATCGGCTTGGTGAACAAACGGAAAGGGAACCAAGTCTGTTCTATTGGCATGCGGAGCATTCCCGAACAGATTGAATTCACGCGCAAGGCTTCCTGAGCTCAGAATCCCTGTTCCAAACGAAAGTTGTGCAGC
>JBJOIB010000200.1:0-8209 GCA_046047375.1 Bacteroidota bacterium | reverse complement strand
ATGGAGCCCTTTTTTAAAGATCACACCTCATACGGAGCGGTGCTTGCAATGTACATTCCTGTCATCATAGCCCTGCTTCTTCAAAAGAAAGTGAATCCGCTTCTTCGGGTCATGCTGCTCCTCGTTTTCATTGTGCTCGCTGCCGGAACAGTGTTTAGCTACACGCGCGCTGCCTGGGTTAGCTTAGCCGTTGCAGCAGCCCTGTTCGCTCTCATGATTCTCCGCATTCAATTCAGGAGCATTGTGGCTATTTCGCTCGGTTTAGGTGCTTTTCTCTGGGTTGCACAAGACGACCTCATCATCATGCTTGAGCGAAATCAACAAGATTCTTCTGATGACCTCGCCGAACACGTTGAGTCTATCTCAAATGTCTCTAGCGATGCCTCCAACCTGGAACGACTAAACCGGTGGAATTGCGCATTGGAAATGTTTAATGAACGTCCTCTCGTGGGTTGGGGCCCCGGCACCTACCAATTCGTCTATGCGCCGTTCCAACGAAGCACGGATATAACCATTATCAGCACAAACAATGCGGATGGGGGAAACGCACACAGTGAATACCTCGGACCACTATCTGAACAAGGTATCTTAGGCCCGTTGCTGTTTATTGCGCTTATAGTGATTGTTTCGATGACCGCGTTTCGACTTGCCTACACGCTGCCATCTTATGAATTGAAAAGTATAGTATTCGCCTCGTACCTCGGATGGGTCACGTACATCATTCACGGTGTGCTGAATAACTATTTGGATACCGATAAAGCGAGCATGCCTTTTTGGAGTTTTATTGCTGCCATCGTAGCCATAGACTTGTTTCACCAAAAGAGAGAAACAGAAGAGGCTCAGTAAAACTTACATGTAAGGAGGGCGGTATCGTCGATGTAAGGAACTGCCCCGCGGAAGTCATTGAATTGTCTAAGAATTTCTATGTTGATTTCTTCACTCGACAAGTGCAGATACTTCCTGCATATTTCACTCAATCGCGGTGTTCCAAATTCTTCTTGCGCCTCATTCTCCTGTTCTACCAACCCATCGGTGTAACATACCAACAGTGTACCCTCAGTAAGAGTGAGCATGCCCTTTTGAATGTGGGGAAGTTCATCAAACATACCCAAACCAATGGTACCCATGGATAAGGCATCAGCAGATCCTGAAGGATGCATTAAAACAGGTGGGTTATGTCCGCAGTTGATGTACTCCAATTTGCGTGTTGTGCGATCAAATGTACCTATGAACAGGGTGATGTATTTCTCTCCCATGGCACTTTTCATCACGCGCATGTTGAGTTGGCGCACAACATCTTCCAAAGGCATGTCTAAATAGGTGAAGAACGACATCAGATACGCTTGGAAATTGGCCATGAGAAAAGCCGCCGACACTCCTTTACCGGAAACGTCAGCCATGCAGAACATCACCTTATCGCTGCTAAGCTCAATAAAATCATAATAGTCGCCTCCCACCTGAAGATGGGGCTTATACACGGCAGACACATCGTATCGATCATCGTTAGGAAGCGCAACCGGTACCAACATGCTTTGCATTTCAGCTGCCAACTCCAATTCTTTCCGAATACGCACCTGCCGCAGATTCTCTTCGGCCAAACGCTTGTTTTGAATGGCTACTAAAACGATGTTGGTGATCGTTTGAATGAACTTCATGTGTTTGATGACCGGACTGGTGCCGCGTTTATCTTCTTCCACATCTCCTACCAACAAAAAGGCAATCGGAACTTCGTTGTTGACGATGGGAATCACAATATCAAACGCGGGCATAGAACCTTGTGCTGATGAGCTTAGCGACATAGATTCAGAGGCGTTGAACACTCCGGCATCTTCAATATCAGGCGGTGCGTCAACGAACCCAAAGTGCAACATCGACTGCCAATTGCCCTGATGACAATACAGTATAAGTTTCTCAATACCCAACGAGCCTTCCAACGTAGACCGATACAAACCGAGCAACGCATCTACCTCAACATTGTTATTGATGGCATGCGTAATCTCGAGGAGTGCGTTCAACTTAAAATCGTTGAGCGCCTTTCTGTTTGATCGCCGTTTGTCTTCGTTCATGTATGTGGGCTCAACCCAGTTTTTCGATGATGCTTGGAATTTTTCGGATGAGGGCCAACTCCTTGAATTTTTTTCTTGCCTCCTCAGCAGGGCTTCCGAAGTAGGTTACACCGGGTTCCAAGTCTTTTGTTACACCACTTTGTCCGAGTACTACTGCTCCTTTTCCTATGGTCACATCACTTGGCACACCAACTTGTCCCCAAAGAATAACGTTGTCTTCAATTTGCACACAACCAGCCACCCCCACTTGAGCAGCGAACAAACAATTGCTGCCTACAAGGGTATCATGTCCAATGTGCACCTGGTTATCGAACTTGGTTCCTGAGCCTACCGTGGTAATGGCTGAAACCCCGCGGTCGATGGTGCATAATGCGCCAATCTCAACGTGATCACCAATGAGTATCCCGCCACACGTATGCATCTTTTCATACCCCTCTGGTCGGCGCTTGTAATAAAACGCATCGCCTCCAATAACAGAATTGGGATGAATGATGCAATCACTTCCAATCATCACATCATCGCCAATAACCACACCAGCTTTAATCACTGACCGTTCTCCAATCACCACCCGATCACCAATCACAGCGGATGGGTGAATGATGGCTGATTCGGCGATGACAACATCGCGCCCGTGCGGCGCAACAGAATAATGCACTGGCTTAAAATGCCGGGCCAGCGCATTGTAGTCTCTGAATGGATCATCAGAAACCAGCAAACCTTTTCCGTCAGGACAGTCTACATCTTTGTTGATGAGCACAGTAGTGGCAGCGCAGGTCAACGCCTTTTCGTAGTATTTCGGGTGATCTACGAAAACAAGATCACCCGACTCTACACGATGTATTTCGTTCAATCCAGACACTATATGGTTTGGATCGCCAATGAAGCGAATGTTCAGCAAAGCTGCAACATCAGCTAACCGCATAGGGTTAGGAAACTTCATGGTTATTTCTTGAGGCGTTCTGTGTATTCCCCAGTGCGTGTGTCAACTTTAACACGGTCACCTGTATCAACAAAAAGCGGAACGCGAATCTCCACGCCCAAGTCAATGGTAGCCGGCTTCATGGTATTGGTAGCCGTATCACCTTTGATACCTGGCTCTGTGTAAACGATTTCAGCTTCAATGTGAGATGGTAATTCACACGTAATAGGAACTTCGTCTTCAGCATTGAACTGCACCATGCACATGAGGCCGTCTTTCAAGAATTGAGGGGCGTTGATGATGTGCTCCGGCACCGAAATCTGCTCGTATGTGTCGTTATCCATGAAATTATAACCACCCTCATCCTTGTACAGGTATTGGTAGTTACGCGTTTCAACACGTACTGTCTCGATTTTCGCACCTGAGTTGAAGGTGTTGTCAATTACGCGACCGGTATTGAGGTTTTTCAATTTCGTGCGCACAAAGGCCGCACCTTTTCCCGGTTTAACGTGCAAGAACTCAACTACCTGATACAGGTCATTGTTGAATTTGATGCACAATCCATTGCGGATATCTGCTGTTGATGCCATTGAACTAAATTAATGGCTGCAAAAGTAATGAAAGTTCGTCAGAGGCGCACACGCAACTGCACGCGTATTTCTGTTCGCGCATTTCCATCAATGGTTTCAAGGCCACTGTTCACCTGTTCTCTATCCGTGTAAAGCCACCTCGCTGCACGAACCCAAAGATCGACTCCGCGTGATATGTGCCACTTTGCCACAGCGTAAACCCTCGATCCTGTGCCGGAATAAGCCGGAATACTAAAGAAATACAACACATCGTTCTCAAAGGCATACAGGCGTGCGTTGTAACTATCGGTATTGAACAAAGCATAGCGCATACTCAAGGTCAATGGTGATCCAATGCGCTTGAATAACACATCTTGGTAGATTAGGAACCCACGCTCTTTGGCCAAACCTTCTTGCTGGTAGGTAATCCATTCCGCACGCGTTTTCAACTGCCAGTTTACATGCGGTCGGTACGACAAATGAAGACGAATGTTTTCCTGCGTCCATGGAGTTGTATAATCCATGGGTTCATCTGTTTGCGGGCTATTCCTGTCTTTGCTCCTGTAGCGCCATCGCACGTAATACTCGCTTGTTTTATTTGGCTTGTGGCTAATCTGCGCTAAGTACTCATACCCCGAGGTTCCCTGGTCAGCCAGGTAGCTCAGCCACGGAAAGGTAAAGAAATCGGCATAGCCATTAAACGTCCATTTCCGAATGGGCTTGAACTCGGCTGCGAAATAAGTTCCCCGCTCATTGGTAGGAGTTGATCTCTCCGCGAAAGCCGAGGCGTATAGGTTCTGAAAATCACGATCAAAGCGACGCTGAACTACCGCAAAGGTGAGCCGCTGATCAAGCGCCGCCAGCAATCCATTCACGGTTGCAGTTCCACCGCTGGCAGAAATGGCTGTTTCACCGAAAATATTGATGTTTCGGAAGACATAGTTGTAATTCAAGCCCGCTACCGTATTCTCGTTGGAGTTAAATTCAAATTGATTATACAGCTGCAAGTTGCGTTCAAATGAAGCCCCTAATCGGGAGTGAACAGCCGTTGCGCCAAGGGTGAGCTTGCGCGTTCTGAAGGTGTAGTTGGCGCCCATGTATTGCTCGCGAATCACCTTTTTATCAGCCAGTTCACCCGGTGTGCGATGCAATCCAGACACTTGCAACGAAGAAACACTCACACGAACTTCAGCATCGGTTGAGTCGATGGCTGTAACGTTGGCATCAATGAACTTATCAGAATAAAAAGCCGTCACCTCAGATTTTCCAAATCCAATGGTGGCAGCACCGCCGCGCATGAACAACCCTTCACCAACGGCGGTGTACGGACGAAGTCCGAGGCCATTGCGCTTTGCCGAAGCAATAAAGGGCGACTTTCCAAATCCCAACCCAGACCACATCGTGAGGCCCTGCCCGAATTGTGCTTGATAATCCCCCACGGCTACTTTGCGCACAAACCCCTTGTCTTCATAGAAAACATGTCCGCTGTAGAAATCAAATCCCTGCCTCTGCGACCCCGTAAAAAACTCCTCCCCGGGGTCTTTTTCTGCCGTAAGTCCAACGGAAAGGTTGTTCCGATAGCGGTAACGATAGCGCAAGTAAAGCCGATCAGGCGATCCTAAATACCTGCGATTGGGGTTTTCGGCAATCTCCTCGGGATCAATTTCAGCATATCCTTCTTGTTCTTCTAACACGCGCGACCAGCGCAAGAAGATGTCGTGGGTGCCGTCTTGTTTGAGGTCTTTCCACGTCCATTTCGACGCCTCACTCGGCGGATGTACGGTCACAAACGGGAGGATGTTGTAAATGGTAGAAAGATCCCACCCTTTCACTGCCTGCAATTCAAAAATATCCCTCAAAGGTCCGTAGGCCTGGATGTGATTGAACAGGTTCATGATTTGAGCATCCGTCAGCAAGTACAACTGACGAAGTTCTTCTGCTTCCGCTTTGTTTAGGTTGATAGGTCGTTCGAGGTACAGCGAAAACAGATCAAATAAGGTGGTAAAATCCACATCCACACCTTCATCGAGGGTTTCAATGATGGCCTCTACCCGCTGTTCAATGATTTGCTGCTTCAATTGTGCATCATCTTCATCGGTCTGAGCCGAACCCTGCTGAACGAAGAATACAGAGAGCATGGAAAGAAAAACTCCGACGACCGTGACGAACTGCATTTTAGGAAACCCCATCGCACGCACGTGCAGATGCTCGAGCGAAAGATTTGGCCATATAAACGATTGTTTACTCGCCACGATAGGTCAGCGTAAGTTGCGGGGTAAAGCCGAGCACTTGGTGGTAGTTCGACGAGATGTCGATTGAAAAGCCTGAAAAGGCATACCCAGCTCCAAAGGCAAAAGAAGGCGCTCCACCTGCCACTCCTGCCCGCACATAGAAATCATCCACCATCATATACTCCAATCCGGCACTTACCACCGGGTCTTCACTGATGGTTTGTTGGAGTTGCGCCAGCATCACCATGCGGTCTGAAAAACGATAAGACCCACCAAATTTGAAGGTTGCGGGAATGCGTTCATCGTTGAATTCAGCAAGTCTTACCCGAATTGGATTAAATACATGTGCTGCCAGAGTAACATGTTTATTGATGGCGTATTGCATTCCGCCTTCCCACGTAAAAGCCGTTGTGGAACCATATCCACCGCCTAGGGCTATTCGCAGATAATCCAGTTGAACTCCAACGGTAAAATTCTCTGACAGTTTTCTTCCATACGCCAATCCCACCTTTTGTTCGCGGTAAGCGGAGTATCCAAAGCGGCTATAGTTAAAACCAAAAGCTCCATTGCCCACTTCCATCGCAGCCACTGCAGCCACCGAACTCAACTGAGCCATGAGGTAGCGATTGTCGTAAGTAACACCCGCATCTACCCCTTGTAGCCATCCAAGTGCCGCCTGATTCTGCAAGGAGGTCCAAATATCGGGCAATACCAATCCAGCATTGGCCATTCCCCCCATGCGAGCACCTGCGGCAGCTGGCTCTCCAATTCCGGCTATCACACCGGGGGCTATCAAAAGCAGTATAGCGGTTAAGGCGTTTTTCATGAAGGGGGAAAATTATAAAAAATGATGGAATCGCCCCTTGGCATCACAAAAATATAACCTGCCCGATAGCGTGGCCACGCAAGAATCGCGGTATCAGAGGCATTGACTAACCTGAACAGACCCTGAAAATAAAATTGCACCCAACACAATAAATCTACCCGCAGAATTATTGCATGAATTAAGATTTTTCTTATCTTTGCAGCCCAATTAGCGGGCGTGGTGAAATTGGTAGACACGCCAGACTTAGGATCTGGTGCCGCAAGGTGTGTGGGTTCGAGTCCCTCCGCCCGCACAAAAGGAAAAGAAGAGCCGGGGCTAATAGCCTCGGCTCTCTTGATTTAAAAATGAAAAACCGGCACAGCCGAAATCACATACAGCATGGAAATCACGCGTAACCAGCTTTCAGATCTACATTTCGAACTTTCTATTTCTCTTGCGAAAGAGGATTATGTTCCTGCCTACGAGAACGCCCTTAAGCAATACCGCAAGCGCGTTCAAATGCCCGGATTTCGTCCGGGTCACGCCCCAATGACTCTTGTAAAGCGTCAATACGGTGCAGCAATCCTGGGTGAAGAGGTAGATCGCAAGGTGAATGACCTTATATACAGATACATTGTCGACAATAAAATAGCACCACTCGGAAACCCACTTCCGCTTGAGTCATCAAACGAAGGTTTCGACATCAACAATCCGGGTGATATGAACCTGAAGTTTGAAATTGGGCTTACTCCTAGCTTCAACGTTGCAGATCTTATCAAGGATGTACCTGCCATGTTGAAAGTGGAAGCTCAAGACGACATGGTTCAAGGCAATGTGCTTGAAATTATGCGCGACCACGGTTCAAGCTCTCCAGCAGAGACATGTGAAGAAGGTGATATGGTGGGCATGCTTTTCCAACAGGTCGACAATGAGGGCAACCTTGTTGAAGGTGGCATCAACACAGATGGAACCATTTTCCTCGACGATATCGACAACCCTGAAATTCGTCAAAAGTTCATCGGCGCAAAGGCAGATGACACGGTCATGGTGAACCCTCTACACATGATGAAAGACCATTTGCAAATGGCGCATGTGTTGGGCATTTCTCATGAGGAACTGCACCACTTCGAAGGCAATCTAAAGATTACCATTGTGCAGATTGCCCGCAATGTGAAGCATGAGTTGAACCAGGAGCTTTTCGACAAAGTTCTAGGTGAAGGCGTTGCTACAGATGAAGCTTCATTCCGGGCTAAAATAAAAGAGCAGGTACAAGAAATGCTCGATCGCGATTCGCGTGCATTGTATCGCCGAATCTTCATTACCAAGTTCGTCGAAAACCTCAACATTCCATTACCAGAAGAGTTTTTGAAGCGTTGGATCATGGCTACCAATGAGAAGCCGATCACAGAAGAGCAAGTAGAACAAGAATTCGAAGGCTATTCACGGTTTTTGAAATTCGACATCGTGATGAATCAAGTGGCTCGTGAACACGGCATCGTGATTAGCGACGAAGATATTCGCAATCAATCACGCGCAGAGGTGCGCTCTGCGTATGCTCGCTATGGCATGGATCTTCCTGAACACATGTTGGAAATGTTTGTAGACCAACACGTCAAAGA
>JBJOIB010000199.1:0-5553 GCA_046047375.1 Bacteroidota bacterium | reverse complement strand
TAGAAACAAGCTCAAGTTGTTCGGGTTTTATTTGAAGTACCTCCATGGAGGGAATGGAACGCAAATGCCTCGCAAGGTACCCACTCAAAGCTAAGTTGTAGCTGAGTACAGCTGTTTTCTGAATCATACCTTATCTCATCCAATTGACTTACCAAAACGATTAGAAATTATCTAAGTAAAAGATAATCAATGATTTAAAGTGTTATTGAAGTGGGGAGATATTCCCATTCTCAAACCTTGAGTTTCAATTTGGGAAGTGAATATCCCGCAAATAAGGTATTGCATGCACTTGATGTCTCACCTAGTTTTGCGGCATAATTTAAAATCAGTCTAAATAAATGCGATTTATATATATCACTTCCGTTTTATTGCTCGCTCTCAGTGCTTGTAAAAAAGACAAAGACCAAGAGCAAGTCATATCTCCTACTCCATCTGTTTGTTCGGCAGATGAATATTGTTTCACGCGCGATGGTCAAAACACGGTTGACTTTTCAGGACAAACAGCGCGTTTATTGCAGCTATCGGAGATTTCAACCTATCTCAAATCGGCCAACAGTGGAGCTCAGCTCGATGCAGATATATTGACCGAGATGTTCAGCAACAATGAAGGTGCTGGTAGTTCATACTTTTCAAACGACGCCATCGCTCCCGGAAAACAGTTGAAAAACAAGTGCTTTCTTGCGAATGTGAGTTATTACGAAGATCTATTCAGTGAGATTTCAGCAAACTCCGGCACTACCAATGCAGCTGAAGAAGGCCAAGCTGGAATCATCACTTCAACAGTTGATCCTTCGAAGAAATACTTGGTTGATGCCAACGGATTCGAATACACACAACTCATTGAAAAAGGACTGATGGGTGACGTTTTCTACTATCAGGCCTTAAACACCTACATCACTAACGTTGAGTCTGGGACACTCGAAATGGGCGTAGCCGCAGATGCTGCCGCCGGCAAATATTATTCGGAGGCAGAACATGCTTTCGATGAAGCCTTCGGATACTTCGGTGTTCCGGTCGATTTTCCAACCAACACATCACCGTTGTACTTCTATGGAAAGTATTGCTCAAGCAGAGATGGCGCTTTGGGGACGAACGACATCATGTCTGATTTCATCGCAGCACGTAAAGCACTTGTGAACAGCCAGATTGATGCAACATCGATTGACAATGTCCGCATGCACTGGCAGCGGGTGATAGCAGGAACGGTGATCAACTATCTCAAACAAGCCAAAGAAACGGAGGATATGGCTGTGAAATGCCACGTGCTCTCTGAGGCCTATGCTTTTATAGGAAACCTCTTGTTCAACAATAGCGATTATTCATGGACACCACAGATGGTTTCTGATGCCAGGGCTATGCTAGGCACAAGCTTGTATCAGACATCTGACGAAATGATGGATGAGCTTATTCTTTTTGTGGTTGAGAACACTGAATTGGAATTGGTAGATGTAGCTTTCCTATGAGAACTGGACTTTTCACTCTATGTTGTGTGCTTCTTTTAGCCGCGTGTAAGGACAAAAAGGAATCGACAGAAGAAACCACCTTTACGACCCTGCTGAATGCCGTAGCAAATGATCAAATTATACCTCGGCACAATGCTTTTGAAACACAAGCCAGTCAATTGCATGGCTCCTGTCTTGAATTTACCGCGCAGCCTACTTTGCAAAATTTGGAGTCTCTAAAAAGTGCTTACCAATCTGCCTATGTTTCCTGGCAAGAAATTAGTGCCTTCCGTTTTGGGCCCGCTCTTACTCTGAATGCACGTGAGGTCATCAATACGTTTCCAACCAATGCGATCGAAATTGAAGAACACATTTCCGCAGGAACATTACCCAATCAAGAAGACAATGGTGGATTCCCGGCCTTGGACTACCTTCTCTTTCATTCAGTTGACTCTGAGATTTTAGCATCCTTTGAAACAGCTCATCGAAGAGTTTATCTGGAGCACATAACAGCTGAAATTCAGCAAATTGCGACCGATCTGGCAGACAGCTGGGAGAGCAACTACAAATCTACATTTGTGAATGCCAACACGTCCGCTTCCACTGGTGGGTTGAGTTTGTTGTCGAATGGGTTAATCGATGACTATGAGCAAATAAAGCGCGACAAAATTGCGCTGCCGCTAGGTTTGCTTACACTCGGCATTCCACTTCCCGAGAAAGCAGAAGGTTATTATTCAGGCTTGTCCTTGGAGTTGGCACAAGCACAGTTGGATGCCGTTCAAGACCTCTTCAACAATGGGAACAGATACGGTCTTGATGATCTTTTAGAAGAGCGCAACGCCTTTCATTCA
The DNA here is from genome assembly GCA_046047375.1 of Bacteroidota bacterium. GTDB lineage: Bacteria > Bacteroidota > Bacteroidia > Flavobacteriales_D > Sanyastnellaceae > RI-182. The sequence continues at coordinate 3,260 of JBJOIB010000199.1, read as the reverse complement.
GGCTCCAATTTGCCATTGGCAGAAAAAATCAACCTTGAACTAAATGAAGGACGTGAAGCATTGCTAAGTATCCAGGGCACTCTGACAGAAGCCATTGCAAATGATCCACAAAGTGTTGAGGAAGCTTACCACGAGCTTCAGGAAGTAGTAGTATTGTTCAAGGCTGATATGATCTCAGCGCTTGGAATTAGCATTACTTCGCAAGACAATGATGGAGACTAAACAAAGCAAAAAACGTTGACACAGCATGGCTGAAGGCAGCTTAAGGCGTGGGGTTGAATTCATATACAACCAATTGTTCCGAGAGGTGAGTATCTTTCCCTTAGTCACACTTCGTGTGGCTTTCGGATTGCTGCTCACCTTTGGTGCCTTGCGTTTTTGGCTTTATGGCTGGATCGATGAATTGTACGTAAAGCCGGCTTTCCATTTTCATTATTTCGGCTTAGACATGCCCGAATTATCGGAAGCCGCAGTGTACGTCGTCTTCATGCTCTTCACCTTGTTTTCAGTGCTTTTTACGCTTGGGTGGTTTTACAGAATCGTCGCTACTCTCCTATTTGTGGTGTTTACTTTCATCGAGTTAATGGAAGTAGCCACCTATCTGAACCATTACTACTTTGTGAGTATAACCTTGTTCTTTTTCATCTTTGTCCCAGCCGGACGTGTTGTCTCAATCGACTCTTTGCTCAACCGCGAACAGCGCCATGCACTAGTGCCTGCTTGGATGGTGTACATTTTTTTGTTTCAGTTAAGCATCGTTTACTTCTATGCTGGCATTGCAAAAATTCATTCAGATTGGCTTTTAGAAGCTCTGCCCTTGAAGCTCTGGCTCCCTGCCCGCGCTGATTTGCCATTCATTGGTCCAGCCTTGGAATGGCCTATTACCGCCTACGTGTTCAGTTGGTTTGGTTGTTTGTATGATTTGCTGATACCCTTTGTTCTTCTCAACAAACGGACACGCGCAGTTGGGTATATAGCCGTTGTGGTGTTTCATGTTTTAACACGGATATTATTTCCAATAGGCATCTTTCCGTGGGTAATGATTGCTATGACCCTTGTGTTTTTTCCAGCTGATTTTCACGAACGGATTTGGAAGCGCTTTTCAATGGTATCCACTTCAAAATCCACGACCATATCGCGCCCACAGCGCCTGATAACCATAGCTGGCCTAACCCTCTTTTTTTCAGCGCAATTACTTCTGCCGTGGCGTTTTCTGCTTCAATCTGAGAAGCTTTTTTGGGATGAACTTGGATACCGTTTTTCATGGCGTGTGATGTTGATGGAAAAAACAGGTAGCATCGAATTCAGAATCGTTACTGCCGATGGCAGGATGATGATTGTAGATCCCGACCTGGAATTGAACACCCTTCAACTCAAGCAAATGGCCACGCAACCGGATTTGATTTTGCAGTATGCACATCACATAGGACAGCGGGAATCAGCCAAACACGGACAGGTTCAGGTGTTCGCAGATTCTTATGTGAACCTCAATGGCAGGGGCAGTAGACCATTTATAGACCCAACTGTGGATTTGATGCGTGTTACAGATTGTGGGGACCGTTTAACCTGGGTTTTGCCTTATGAATAAGCAGGCGGTCTATATTGTTCTATTGTTTTTGTTTCTTGGAATGGGAGCAAAAGGCCAGCTGCGCATCCAACTAGAAGATGCTGATGGCACTTCCATACCAATGGTCCATGTAGTATTACCAGATCAGTCGCTCTTGTTAGCTGATGAAAATGGGTTGATTTCCATTGATCAACGTCTTTTACCCATTAGGATTCATATCTCACACGCTGGTTACTCTTCCATCGATACCTTGATCACTTCGTCAGACCGAACGCTCGTAAAACTTGTGATGCAGCCGATTATGCTCACGTCAGCAGTAGTTGAAGCAGATAAGAATTCGCCTCTAGGTGTGCGAGATTATTCGATACTTGCAGCCAAAAAAATCGACATCCTTTGTCCTTCGCTTATTGGCACTAACATAGCTTCAGCTACACCGCGTCAGCTTTTCGCAAAGGTTCCTGGACTGAATATTTTTGAGAACGGAGATGGAGGTATGCAGTTGTCGATTGGTGGACGCGGTATGAATCCCAATCGATCAGCCAATTTCAATACGCGTCAAAATGGATACGATATTGCTGCCGATCCTCTCGGATACCCAGAGTCATATTACGCACCCACAATCAATGCGGTGGCTGAAATTCGCCTCGTTCGTGGTGCAGGGAGTTTGCAGTATGGTCCACAATTCGGTGGTATGCTCGATTTTAAACTACTTCAACCTTCAAATCAGCAAACCTGGAGCATAAAATCAGTTCAAAGCTTGGCGAGTTATGGAACGGTGTCTTCTTTTAATGCCCTAGGCTATCGAAAGAAGAATGTTCATGCCATGGCCTACTATCAGCGTCGACAAGGTGAAGGTTGGAGGCAGCATTCCGCTTATACTTCTGATCAATTCTTTGTAAGCGGTGGTTGGACGAGTGCAAAACATACGTTGGGCCTTGAGTTTACAGGTCATACTTTGCTTGCTGAGCAACCCGGCGGATTAACAGATGCCTTGTTCGTTACAGATCCCGACACCACTTTGAGGTACCGCAATTATTTTTCGGTCGATTGGAAGTTGCTTGCCGGATTCTGGGAATGGGAAATCAATTCGAAATTGAAAATCAAGACAACCCCGTTTGCCCTTATGGCTTCGCGCAGCGCTCTGGGTGTTTTGGATAAAATAAACCGATCAGACAACCGAACGGATCGAGATCTTATTCAAGGAACCTTTCACAATGTAGGCTTGGAGTCGAAGATGCAATGGAACTACGATCTCAAGGGAAGTGTGAATACACTCATTGCCGGGGTTCGTTTGTTTCGGGGAAATACTTCAGCCTACCAAGGGATTGGCAAATCCGGCTCTGATGCAGACTTCAGTCGGGATTTAGATGTTTTAGGCAATACTTCTGACTATCAATTTTACAACCGCAATGCTGCCTTGTTTGTGGAACAAGTAACGCATTTAGGAGAACGATGGAGTTTTATCTATGGCGGTCGTGTAGAACAAATTAACACATCTGCAGCGGGTGAGTACACCCGTGTGGTAACCGATGCGGCCGGAAATATCCTTCCCACCTATCCACGAACCACCGCTGAAAGCTCGGCGCGTAACCGTGCTGTATTTTTAGGCGCATTTGGTGTTCAATACCGCAAGGATATGGCTGTAGCCTATTCATCTATAGCTCGCAATTACAGAGCTATCAATTTCACCGAT
>JBJOIB010000198.1:0-2876 GCA_046047375.1 Bacteroidota bacterium | reverse complement strand
CGCTTTCTCAAGAAACAGATTACTTTGTAGATACTCATTTCATTGAGCACTGTGTAAAACCGTTTGTTTTAATCAACACGGCGCGTGGACGGCATGTTGAGTTGAGCGCGTTGTTGGCAGGGCTTGAAAACGGCAAAATTGAAGGCGCGTGCTTAGATGTGCTTGAGCTCGAAAAAACCAGCTTCGAATCCATACAAGGTGAAGGATCTGCTGTTTTTCAGCGCTTAATTCAGCGCGATGATGTTGTTTTGTCGCCGCATATAGCTGGGTGGACGCATGAGAGTTACCTCAAGTTAAGCAGTTTCTTGGCGCAGAAGATTCTGAATGCTTTCAAATAAAAAAGGACCGCAGAAATCCACGGCCCTTTTTATTCATCAAGAGTTCTTATTAGTTTTCAGCACCGGTGCGATCACGGCGATTGGTTGAATAGAGAACCTTCAAAGCAGATGCTTTGCGTAGTTCTTGTTTCACGCCGGTTACGATACCCATTTTGGTGTCTTTATCTACTTTCATAGAAACCCACATTTTGCTTTGCTCTTTTTCATCGAGCGTTAAGCGCTGGGCATCAACCCAATCTTGGATATTCGAAACATCAGCAAACTGGTCGTTCAGCTGAATAACCGGTTCTGTACCCCGACGTTTGTCTTGAGGCGGACCGATGTTGATATACTTAATCAAGTGTTTTTGCTCGATTTTGTACAATTCCGATGCTTCCGGACGTACTACTTTCACCTTTTCCTCTTCGGTACGCAATACCGTTGCGACCATGAAGAAGAACAGGAGCATGAAGACGATATCCGGCAGGGAGGCGGTAGAAATTGCTCCCATCGAACGCTTTGTATTTCGTTTAAACTTTGCCATATCACTTCAAATTAATAGCCACTAGCATCTTCCGGTTCAGCTTCTGATATACGCTGAGGGTACACCTCGCGCACAGCGCTGATGCGCATGAGCAAATCCTGATCGTCCGGATTTTTCTCGAATTTGTCTTCGAGTTCCTTGTAGGAGATTCCGAATTTTGCTTCTGAAAGTTCATCGCGCAGTTCAGCCACCGCTGCTTCCAGCTCGTTTTGCACCTGAATGTAGGTGTCGTAGGAAGTGTTGTTGTCATTCCGCATGGAGATAAGGGCAGATGGAGGCAATATTTTATATTCTCCACCAAGCAGATCAACTGCAGCCAACTTCGCGCGGTAGTCTTCCAACACCTTAGTCAACTTGTCTTTCGTATCATCATCCGATGCGTTTTTGACGGCACCTTCGTACTGATCAACAAGTTGTTTGAGTTCAGCTTTGCTTACGCGGGATCTCACCGGTAAGTCTTTGTTTTCAGGCAAGTCACCATACAACACGCCATCCCCGTTTGCGATAAGGAATTCTTTCGCTTTTTCCTTGAGTTGTCCGATGCGCAATTCTTGTCCTTCAACGAGCAAGTTGTTGTTCGCATTCACGAGCACCACAAACACGTTACGCTGAATTACTTCAGGTTGGTTATCGAGCATATCAGGGGGAATCGGCGGAGGTAACTGACGACGGATACCCTCATCGGAGTCAATCGTCGTGGTTACGAGCCAGAAAATCAACAAGAGGAAGGCGATATCCGCCATTGACCCCGCGTTAATTTCCGGTATTTCTCTTCTAGCCATAGCGTATTATTTGAAAAACCGGCCTACTTCAGTCCAAACAATTGCCACCAGAGCAGCAGCTGAAAGGAGGTAGACCAAAATCAATCCTCCACCTGTCATTTGAGAAATTTCAGGTGATACCAGTTCTCCGGCTTCCTTGTAAACACTTAGCACTTCATTTCCTGAAAGCACAAAAAAGCTTACAATGGCCAATCCGGCAAAGGCTAGCACGCCGTAGAGGCTTGCCATTTTCGATTTGATGTTTCCAAGGAAATAGATCAGACCAAAAATAACAGCTGCAGCAGCGCAGGCAATCATTGCCACTTCTGAGATAACAAGGGCACCGTCCAACCACGTTCCATAGTTGGAGATTCCTTCGTCGATTGTTTCGCCACCGGTGGACTTCATCGCCACGATGACGCTCAACCCTGCTCCAACAACTACGATCAACGACCGCAGAACTGAGAGCACAGTTCGTGTTACTTTTTCATTCATGTGAGAACCTCCTATTAAGCTTTTCTGCGCTTGTGCAGCAAGTCAACAAAATCCATTGACGCTTCTTCCATTTCAAGTACAATGCTGTCGATTTTCGACAAGATGTAGTTGTAGAAGATTTGAAGGATGATCGCCACGATCAAACCGAATACGGTTGTAAGGAGTGCCACTTTAATACCACCTGCTACGATAGACGCGTTGATGGTGTTAGCGATTGCGATCTGGTCGAAGGCCTCGATCATACCGATTACCGTACCCATGAACCCGAGCATCGGCGCAAGAGCGATGAACAAGGAAATCCATGACAGGCCACGCTCCAATTTGCTCATTTCCACACTTCCATAGTCTTCAATTGACTTCACCACTTCAGAGAATTCACTGTCTGAACGGTCAAGACCTTGGTAGAAGATGGCAGCAACCGGGCCACGTGTATTGCGGCAAACTTCTTTAGCTGCTTCAACACCACCAGACTTAAGAGCTGATTCAACGTTACCAAGCAACTTAGCAGTGTTGGTTGTAGCGAGGTTCAAGTAAATGATACGCTCGATAGCAAGTGCCAAACCGATGATCAAACAGATCAATACGGTAGCCATGAAACCTGCACCCCCTTCAATGAAACGTCTTTTCATTTCTTGGTGGAAGCTCAACACTTCTTTTTTCTCTTCCCCACTGTCTGCCGCAGCTTCAGTGGTTTCAGCCGGAGCCGCTTCAGTGACTTCGCCCGCTACCGCATTGGAGTCAACAACTTCTGTGGCTGCC